>CAZNNX010000038.1:0-9222 GCA_964574485.1 uncultured Saprospiraceae bacterium
TTTCCATGAAAGAATATTCTTTTCTAGAATAAAAATTGATAAGTTCTACAAATTGTATATTTTTAATGAATCAAGGAGAAACTAGTAAATTCGTTTATATGAAATATTTTTTAATTTTTACACTATTGATTTTTAGCTTGTTAAATCTTAATGGCCAGATAGAAATTGCTTATGCCGAGTATAATGATGAGTTCAGACAAACCAAAACAGTAGTATTTATGCCGGCTATGGATACGGTTAAAACACAGATTTACAGAAAAACTTTGGAGGCACACTGGAAGTTGACACCTCTCGAATTTTTATCTTATCAACAATATACTGATCGAAAATACCAGAAGGGATATTCTTACTTATTGTTTGGAGATGATCTGATTAATGATGGCCAGACAATATCGTGTTATGTTTATTTTGAATTGTGGATGTGGCATGCCAATATCAATGAGTGGGAGAAGAGAAAAAAGGCGCAATTGGCCAAAATTGAGTTGTATCCAGATCCGGAGACAACCTTTCACCCAGATCATATTTATGATTACAGATTTGGAACACAAGGTCATATATTCAATTGGTGTCCAGGATTTTTTAAGAATTATATCCAAATGATTAACAGATATATTGAAAAAGGGGAACTGAGAAGTGAAGTGAAACTATACAAGGAAGTTCCTGATTTAGAAAAATTGAAAACATCAACCTTGTATATTCCCAAATATGTACTGGATCAACACAGTCCTGAGCAAGATATTCTACCATCACTTTCCGAAAAGGAATTGATATCAGATTATAAATACAATTATAAATTTGTTAGCACGGAGGAATTGAGTCAGTTGATTTTAGATTCGAAAGAACCCATCTTTTATTTACTATTTACCCGTAGCAACAGTGATAAATATGTCAATGTAGTTGAAGGCCATGAAGGCAGGTGCGTTTATAGTAAGCATACGGCACAGTCTTACAATATGAAAAAGTCGGATTTGCAAAAGTTGTACAAGACAATGAATGAGCAGCCCTAATTCTATTCGGATCCTAAACAACGATGTAATCCGACAGAATAATTCTGTTCAATGATATATTTAACCTGATTATAATCTTTTTCTTTATCAATAAAATTCAGTTGAGATACATCAATGATTATAACGGGTATATCGAAGGCCGCAATTTTAAAAAATTCGAAGTAAGAATTTTGAATTTTTTGCAAGTATTCAGGACGAATTTGTTGTTCATAATCTCTGTTCCTTTTGCGGATATTATTTATCAGTTCATCAACAGGACGGTGAAGGTAAAACAGTTTCTGTGGTTTTGGGAAAGCAGCATTGAGTGTATTAAAAATGGTTTGAAACAACCTTAACTCTTCACCTTCAAGATTATGACCGGCAAATAGTAGTGTTTTGGTGAAAATGTAATCAGCAATAATAGAATCACTGAAAAGATCACCCGTTGACAATAATTCCTGTAGTTGTTTATGTCTTTCAGTCATGAAAAACAATTCCACAGTAAATGCATATCTGTCTGGATTTTGATAAAAAAGAGGTAAGAAAGGATTGTCAGAGAATTGTTCCAAAATGAGTTTGCTGTTTTTTTCCTTGGCCAGCTTTTGGCATAGGCTTGTTTTTCCAGCACCAATATTTCCTTCAATTACAATAAACTGATTTTGTTGACTCATATAATTTGAAAAGATGTTTTGTGAATGGTAAGCTGATCCGGACAGATATTTTTTATTTCTAAGATTGATTTCTCAAGAGTTGGGTGCCAAAGATTATTTCTGAGTTCAACCAAGGGAAATAAAACAAAGTTTCGAAGCTGGAGCCTAGGGTGAGGAATGGCCAGGTTTTCCTGTTGAATTACTCTATTGCCAAAGAATAAAATATCAATGTCTATGGTTCTTGATAAGCCAGAGTTTTTAGACTCTCTTCCCAAACTTTTTTCAATTTCCTGTAGTAAAAGTATGAGTGGCTGTGGTTCAAGATGGGTTTGTAGCGTAAGGCAAAGATTTAGAAATGGATCCAAAGGCAATGCACCCCAGGCTTCAGTTTCATAAATTGAGGATATTTCCAAAGGAGAGGCTGATAGATTGCTTATCTGTTTGACTGCATGGGATAAATAAGACAAACGATTTCCAACATTAGATCCGAGCGATAAAATAACTTCTTCCATAGGATCGTTGATTTAGGTTGGATCTATCAAATTGAGAACCTGTATGATGTTTTGATAAATAGGAATTTTATTTTGCAGTTCTTCAATTCGCAACCAAGTGGCAAGTTCGATTCCTTCTTCCTTTTGACCCAGCAATTCCGTATTTTCTGAATCAGAACGCATTAAAAACCAGTGGCTATGCTTCATAATTTTTTTTCCTTTTTTGCCTTCGGTGTAAGTGTGATAGGTGGTGGTAATAAATTTATCCAGACTAATTTCCTTGATACCGGTTTCTTCTCTGACTTCTCGAATGGCAGCTTCTTCCAAACTTTCTTGTGATTCAACCTTACCCTTGGGTAAATCCCAAATACCTTTTCTAAAAATTGCTAAAACTTGATTTTGTCGATTTAATACTACACCACCAGCCGCATGAATGGGAGTGTACATCTGAGAAAATTGATTCAGAATTGTATTTGGATTTGAGTTGGAAAGAATGAGACCGGGGAATTGAGTTCTGTTTTTTTCAAAATTATATATGATTTCGCTTAGATTATTATCCATGTCTTCAAAATTCAAGTGAGGGTATCCACCACTCAACTTTTGCACTTCCACCCATTTACTGGCAGGACAAATAATAATTGGTCTTTCATCGATATAAATTTTATAAGTCATTGTGAGGGATTTGCTGAATTATGAGTTGGGGATTTTTTTTGCAAAATAATACAATTAATTTAGATGCGAAACTTTAAGCTGTAATATGAAATTTTTAGAAAGGGCAACTTTGTCGTTGCAAAAATTAAAGGAGTTGGATGGCTTCAGAAGTTTGAAACCGAGAGAAAGGGGAATCGATTTTAGTTCTAATGATTATCTCGGTTTTGCCCAATCTGAAAAGTTGAGATCTCAAACAGAGTTGGCTTATCATGGTGTACAATACAATGGTTCGGGAGGATCTAGGCTGTTGTCTGGAAATCACAAGGAGATGGAGAGTTTAGAGACTTATTTAGCTACTTTTTACGAATCTGAGGCTGCTCTTTTATTCAATGCCGGCTATAATGCGAATGTGGGTCTGATAGGCAGTATCGGAGGTGAATCAGACTGCTTTATTTGTGATGCTTATATACATGCAAGTTTGCATGATGGGTTGAAATTTTCAAAAGCAAAAAAAGTTTTTTTTCAGCACAATTCTCTTGAGGATCTAGAAAAAAAATTGAAAGAGGAGGAGATCAGACCGGGACAAATTTTTGTTTTGGTAGAATCTCTTTACTCCATGGATGGCGACTTTGCTCCCTTAACCGAAATGGCTCAACTTTGCCAGACATATCAAGCGGAACTTATAGTTGACGAGGCGCATGCAGGAGGTGTTTTGGGCAGACAGGGCAGGGCTTGCGTGGATGCGTTGGGATTGAATGCTCAGGTTTTTGCCAGAGTCATAACTTTTGGGAAGGCCTTTGGATCGCATGGAGCAGTTGTTTTATGTAATTCCTTGTTAAAATCATTTTTGATAAATTTTAGCAGACCATTTATTTTTTCTACATCCATGTCTTTGCATAATATAAGTCAAATTAAGGCTGCACTTGCATTGTTGATTGAAGAGGGCGATTTTCATCGAAAGATTTTATTTGATCGAATTGATTTATTTCTAACTCTGCGACTCAAGAGTCATTTGGCAGATAGGTTCAGTGCCAATTGCAGTCCCATTCAAACTTTTTCATGTAAGGATAATCAGGAGGCATTGCAATTATCTGATTTTCTGTATGATGCTGGTTTTGACATCAGGCCCATTCGCTTTCCATCTGTTCCAAGGGGAAAGGAAAGGTTGCGCATCTGTATTCATTCCTTTAATTCCGGATTTGAAATAGAGAATTTATTTGAAGCTATAGAAAAGTATTATATTTGAAAAAAATTTTCCTATGCAAGTGATAAACCAAGAAGCAGAAGTTTTTTTAAAAAAATATCTGGATAATTATGCTCCAACTGGATTTGAAATGCCAGGGCAGCAACTGTGGCTTGAGTATTTAAAACCATTTATTGATACTTATGAAGTTGACGCCTATGGTTCAGTTTATGGAGTGATTAACCCGGAATCAGATTACAGAGTTGTTATTGAGGCGCATGCGGATGAAATCTCATGGTATGTCAACTATATCACAAAAGACGGATTTATAAAAGTGATACGAAATGGTGGCTCTGATGTTGTGATTGCTCCATCTAAAAGAGTTCATATACATACCAAAAAAGGTTTGGTAAGAGGTGTTTTTGGTTGGCCTGCTATTCATGTCAGACAAGGCGATGATGCCAAGTTGTCACCCAGTCTGGAAAATATTTTCATTGATGTGGGAGCAGATTCTGCAAAGGAGGTAGAAGAAATGGGTATTCATGTTGGATCTGTCGTAACTTTTGATGATGAAATGGAGGTGATCAACAACAGATACTATTGTGGAAGAGCCCTAGATAACAGAATTGGTGGATTCTGTATCGCTCAGGTGGCCAGATTGATCAAAGAGCATCAAATAAAGCTTCCCTTTGGTTTATATATTGTAAATGCTGTTCAAGAGGAGGTTGGCTTGAGAGGGGCAGAAATGATAACACAAAGAATTAAACCACATGTTGCCATAATAACAGACGTTTCGCACAATACAAACACACCTTTGATGAAAACTGATAAATTAGGTGATGTAAAGGGAGGAGCCGGTCCAGATTTATCTATTGCGCCCGCAGTGCATAATAATTTGTTGCAATTGATTATCAATACTGCCATAGAGAAAGAAATACCCTACCAGTTAAGTGCATCCTCACGTGTTACAGGTACAGATACAGATGCCTTTGCCTACTCGAATGGTGGCGTGCCTTCGGCGCTTATATCACTTCCCTTGAAGTATATGCATACTACCGTTGAGATGGCTCATAAATCTGATGTTGAAAATGTCATACGCCTGATTTTCGAAAGCTTACAACATATAGAATATCAACAAGATTTTAGATACTTCAAATGATTTCAGGGGCTGGATTTTTTTCTGGTAAACACAGAGAGGAAATTTGGGCTAACCCTGAATCCTGCTATGATGTATTGATTATTGGAGGTGGAATAACAGGAGCCGGCATTTTTTTAGATGCAGTTTTGAATCAGTTGGATGTTTTACTTTTGGAGCAAAATGACTTTGCTTCCGGCACGAGTAGCAAATCGACAAAGTTGATACACGGTGGATTAAGATATCTAAAGCAATTAGAATTTTCATTGGTAAAGGAAGTTGGCAGGGAGCGTGCTATTGTCTATCGCAATGCCATTCCTTTTGTGAGGCCGGAGCCGATGATTCTGCCTATTGTAGAGGGGGGCAGTTTGAGTAAATGGACCTGTGACATCGCCCTTCGTGTGTATGATTTTTTAGCACAGGTTCCTGCTTCTGAAAGAAGAAAAATGATGAATTCTTTTCAGGCTGTTCAAACAGAGCCACTTTTATCAAATAAAAAAGTAAAAGGGGCAGGTTATTATTTTGAATACAGAACAGATGATGCCAGGTTAACAATTCAGAATATAAAATCGGGCGTACAGAAGGGTGGACATGCCCTTTCCTATTCAAAAGTCATTGATTTTATCTATAAAAATGGAAGGATAGAAGGTGTGAAGGTTCAAAATCTTGAAAATGGTGAAATCAAAGAATTTCACTCCAGAGTTGTGGTAAATGCTTCGGGTCCATGGCTCGATTCTCTTAGATTAAAGGATGAGACAGGTTTTCTTAAGAAAATTATTCATAGCAAGGGAAGCCATATTGTTGTAGACCAAAAAAGTTTTCCGATAAAACAAGCGATTTACTTTGATATGCCCAAGGACAAACGGATGATTTTTGCGATACCCCGGGGTTCGGTGACTTATATAGGAACAACTGATTTAATTTATAATGGAGATTTGGATCAATTATTGACAAAAAGGGAAGAAGTTGAGTACCTACTGGATGCTGTCAATTCATTTTTTGATCATGTAAACTTAAAATTGGAAGATGTACAATCTTCCTGGATAGGTGTGCGACCTTTGATTGAAGAGTTGGGTAGGTCGGTTTCTGAAGTTTCCAGAAAAGATGAAATATTTATTTCCTACTCCGGGTTGATTTCCATAGCAGGAGGAAAGTTGACAGGTTACCGGAAAATGGCAGAAAAATTACTGAAGCCATTATCCAAGCTGTTAGGAAAAAAGTTGAGCACTAAAACTTTTAATTTCAAAATTTATGGCGCTGATTTTGTCAATGAATCGGCCTATGTCGATTTTCGGAGAAAAATTCTGGATGATGCATTGGAATTGGGATTGCCTGAGCAGCAGGTTCTGATATGGGTTGAGAGATATGGGAGTGACTTTGTTCAGATATTTGAAAAAGGAGTTCAAATGCACAAAGAAGAAAAGATAGAATTAATTTTTGCTTTTTTTAAGGCTGAGGTCTTATATGCTATTCAAAACGAATCAGTACTGCATCTGAACGATTTTTTAATTCGAAGAACAGGATTTTTATATTTTCAAATGAAAGAACTGGACATTTACCTTTCTTTTTTGGCTGCATGTTTTGCCGAATTCCTGGGCTGGGATGATATCAGAGTTCAAACAGAGATAGCTTCAATCCGTCAAGAGCAAGAGAAGTTAACAAATTTTTTGTAGGGCTAATCCCAAGGCCTCAAATTCTTGCGGATTTAGTTCAAATTGATTTCCAATGACGATTAAATTTGCGCCAGCTTTAGCAATTTCAATGGCCTGCCATTGTGTTTTTATTCCTCCTCCAACAATAAGTGGAAGGTTGATTTCTTGTGAAATTTTTTGAATAATAGGCAAGGGTACAGTTCGTTTGGCACCAGAGCCGGCTTCCAGATAAATACATTTCATTCCGATCAGTAATGCTGCCTGTGCCGTGTTAAGAATCAATTCTTCATGATCAGGGTCAATTGGTTTTGTTTTGCTTACTTTAGAAATGCTGCTTTTATTTTGTCCGTCTATGTGGATATATCCTGTTGAAATTGTTTCAATAGCAGCTTTCAAGAGTAGGGGGGCTGCTTTTATTTGCTGGCCGATAAGATATTCAGGATTATCGCCAGAAATTAAGGATAAGAATAGTACGGCATTCACGTCAAGGCTCAATTGATTTAAATCTCCCGGGAAAAGGATGAGGGGAATTTTGCTTCGTTTTTTACAAACTGCCACTAAATTTTGAGTTTGTGAAGAGGAGACTTTCGATCCACCGATAAAAATATAATCAGCATTTGTTTTTTCGATGTTTTCAAAAAGTATATCAATTTCTGCTGTTACCATTTTATCAGGATCTAATAAAATAACAAGGGAGCAAAGCTTGTTTCTTTTTTTGATTGACCATTCTTCAAAAACTGTGTTCATTTGATTGGATTTTTAAAAACATTATTTGATAAGCACTCGTTAATATAAGTGATTTATATCAATGATATTTTGTTTGGATTTCGATATATTTACAATACGATACAAATATAAAAACGGATGATTAAGACTAACTTCAAATATTTGACCTTCGCAGTTTTATTTCTTTTTTTTATTTCATGTAAAAAAGAGAATCCCGCCCCATCAAATGTGGGTAGCATTAAAATATTGATTTTGCCTTTTCATCAAAATACGCCCCTGGTCAACTCTGTCAGTTACCCTACAACTGATGGGTATACCCTGTCTTACAATGACTTTAATTTTGTCTTATCAAATATAAATATTTTAAGTCAGGCAGGGGTGAGAGATACTTTGAATGATGTCAGTTTTTTTGATTTCAGAAATTTATATACTACACAATTGGCAAATAATGGGCTGAATATTGTTTTTGATCAGATTGAGCCAGGCAATTACCAAGGTATTGAATTAAGCGTAGGAGTTGATTCGGTAACTAATTCAAAAGATCCGGCTTTTTTTCAAGGTCATCCTTATTTGGGGGAAGTTGGTAATTACTGGAATGCCTGGAATAGCTATATTTTTAGCCGGGTGGAGGGTGAGTTGGATACACTGCCTAATCAAGCGGGAGGTGTCGTTTCTTACCTATATCACGCAGGCGTGAATGGAATGTATCAGACCCGATTTTTTTCAAAGAATTTTGAAGTGAAGTGCGGGGAACAGACGACCTTAATTTTTCATTTGCAAGGGGATGAAATCTTTTATAAAGGTACTAGTTCTATTCCTGTAAAAACAAATCCTGTTTCTCATTCTGGTGATGTAGGAACTCTGGGTTATAATATTGCGAGACAAGTAATTGAAAATATTTCTAATGCCTTCTATTTACAATAGCATATGAAAATAGTAATAAGAGCAATTGTTTTATTTTGGATTGGTTTGACAATAACCATTGCCTGCGATCCAAAAGATGATCAGATTGGGCCTTTGTCACCCAATATGGATATGAGGCTGGATGGGATAGCATATAATCCAAGTCCTTTTGTATTGCCTCAAATCAATGGGCTACCTGCGATGCAGATACCAGCAGACAATCCTTTAACGGTTGATGGGGTTAAATTAGGTAGATATCTTTTTTATGAAAAAATACTTTCTTTGGATTCAACTATTTCCTGTGGTTCCTGTCATCGTCAGGATAAAGCATTTACGGATGGGTTGCCCAGAGCGGTGGGTGTTAATGGAGCGGTAGGCAGAAGAAGTAGTATGTCGTTGATTAATATTGGATATTCATGGCGGCCTTCCAACTTGCGTAATTTTATGTGGGACGGAAGATTTAAGGATTTGGAAGAGCAAATCATTGCACCTGTTGAAGATCCGGTTGAGATGGCCAGTAACTGGACAGAGGTTGAGCGTAGACTCAGGCTGCATCCGCATTATCCCAAGCTTTTCAGAAAGGCCTTCGGCATTACATATGTAAGCGAAATCAATCGAAATTTAGCATCCAAAGCTATTGCACAGTTTATGAGAACATTAAACTCGGCTTATTCGAAGTATGACAGTGTAGAGTGGATGAGTTTCAATTATTTTTCAGATGCCGAGCAGAGGGGATATGAATTATTTTTGGGAGATATAACCGGAGTGCCTGCTACCTACGATGCGGAATGTGCTCATTGTCACAGTTTTTCAAGAAACTTTGCCAATTTTGCAAGGAATAATTT
>CAZNNX010000038.1:9232-22003 GCA_964574485.1 uncultured Saprospiraceae bacterium
CCTTAAATGATTTTACTGATAAAGGTTTGGGAGCAATAACGTCCAATCCAACTGATAATGGAAGGTTTAAAGAGGTAACATTGAGAAATATTGCATTAACTGCTCCTTATATGCACGATGGCAGATTGAATACACTGGAGGAGGTACTGGATCATTATGTAAGCGGTGGACATAGTTCTCCCAATGTGGCAGGAGAATTGACCTCGGCACCTACACTACGCACCCTAACGTCTTCTCAGAAAAGGGATATCATTGCTTTTTTAAATGCATTGACAGACAGAACGATAATCAACAGAACGGAATGGTCTGATCCTTTTCTATTAGCCGATCCATGGGCAGAGTAAACCATAAGTTTTATCTGGGAATTATTATTCTCATTCATGTCGGACATATTGCGCTGCTATTTCTTTTGTGGAATCAAATTCCTTCTGAAGTTCCCACTCATTTTAACTGGAAGGGGGAGGCCGATAGTTTTGGTTCAGCCAACAGTATGCTGATACTTCCTGTCATTTCAATGGTTTTAAGTGTAGTCTTGTACAGTGTCAGTTTTTATCCCAATAGTTTTAATTTTCCTGTGCAGATCAAGGTGGAAAATCAGGAAAGACAGTATCGGTTAGCTATTCATTTACTTTTGCGCTTGAACGTAATTGTGTCCTTACTTTTTTTCTCTATAAGTGCTGAAGTGCTAACACATCATTTACCTGAGTGGAGGATTTTGTTTTGGTTGAACCCTGTTTTTCTGTTAATGATTTTTTTGATCATGATAGATTATTTTATCAAAGCTGTAAAGAAATAGAAATCTGTTAGAGGAAAGTTAAGAATTTGTCTTTAACTCTTTTTTTTGTAATTTTGAATCATGAAAGAACAAATCAAAAGATTTTATGCGCTAATACTAAGTTTTGTATTGCTATTCTCAGTCTTGGGAGTAAGCGCTCATATACATCTTTGTGCTTGTAAAAAGGAATCAACTTCTTGTTCAATTGATACAAAAACATGTTGTTCTTCCAAAAGTGGTAAAAAATGTCTGGAAAAAGAAAATGGCTGCAAGGAATTGCTGGTTTACAAGAAAGCTGATTTAAAGCCTGTCATTCCAGAATTAGAAGTTGTTTGTGCCGATTATGTTGGCTCGTCTCCTGTGATGATTTTCTTTTTAGGTTTTAATGATCATTTCAGTTATGACATATATCTACCCAAGGTTCTTGTATTTCCTGATTTACAAACCTATCTGCATCTTTTTTCTGAGCTCTGGAAATTTACACTCATGCTTTGTTAGGATTCTATTTACAAGTGAAATAGATTTTTTAACTTTAATGTATGAAAATGAGAACTTTATTAATCATTTTGTTTTTTGCGTCAACTTGGAGTATGAAGGCTCAAAGTTTTTTTTCTGCTAAAGTAATTGATGCTGAAGGTAATGCTTTGCCTGGCGCAACAGTTTATTGGAAAATAATACCTAATATGGGTGTTATGACAGATAGTACAGGAAATTTTACTCTGTTGAGGCCTGATACCACACAGCCACTTTTACTGGAAATTAAGCATATGAGTTATGCTCAGGTAGAGGTGGAGATCTTACCCAATGAAAACCAGTTGCAACTTTTATTGGAAAAAGATGCATTGGTTCAAGAGGTGGAAATTACACGAACAAAGAGAGATGCCTTTCGATCAACCCTAGAACCTTTGAATATTGAAACCCTTAGCGCCTGTGAGTTGAAAAGAGCTGCCTGTTGTAGTTTGGCAGAGAGTTTTGAAAATAATGGGACTGTCAATGTAAGTTTTTCTGATGCAGTTACGGGTGCCAGAGAAATTGAAATGCTTGGACTGAGAGGCATTTATACACAAATGTTGATTGAAAATAGACCCAGTTTAAATCGATTGGGTCGTGCTTTTGGATTGGAATATATTCCTGGCTCCTGGATCGAAACAATTCAAATTTCAAAAGGTGCCAGCACCGTAAGGAATGGGGTGCAAGGCATTACAGGTCAGATCAATACAGAATTAATAAAACCTTCCAAAACAACCCCCTTTTATGTTAATCTGTATGCCAATCCGATTGGCAGATTTGAATTAAACAGTAATGTCGCATTGAAGCTGAATAAAAATTGGTCGACTGGGCTTTTGCTGCATGGTAATATTTTTCAGTCGCCTATAGATCATAATCATGATTATTTTTTGGATTTGCCTTATAAAAAGCAAATCAATGGTTTATGGCGCTTGTTTCAAGAGTCAGACAAGCTTCATTTTGAATTGAACTTGCAAGCCTTGATAGATGACCGTTTTGGAGGGCAGGTTCACGATTTATATCATGTGGATTCAATTATGCCCATCCGAATGTATGAAATAAAAAATGAGGCTAAAAGGGCGGAAGCATTTGGTAAAATTGGTTTTATTGGGTTTAAAAATCCCTTGATGAGTTTGGCTTTTGTCTGGAGCGCGGGTTGGCATGATCAAAAGGGAATTTATGGAGATCGAATTCACAAGGCGGAAGAAAAAAGTTTATATGGAAATTTAATTTTTCAAAGCCCACTAGATAAAGCTGCCAAACATAATATGAATTGTGGTTTAAATTATCAATTGGATGACTACAAAGAAAGTTTCAGCGATTTGAAATTAGATCGAATGGAACAAATTTCAAGTGCTTTTGTAGAGTATGATTTTAGTACCGATATAAATAAAGAAAAGGGTAGTTCTATCGGCTTTATTTTGGGCAGTCGAATAGATTGGATACAAACAGCTAATTTGTCAGAATGGATACCAAGCCCCAGGGTAAATATTAAGTATAATCCATCTGATAATTTGATTTTCCGGCTTTCAGGGGGGAGAGGAGTCAGAATGCCCAATGCTTTAATTGAAAACATCAGGTATATGCCCGGCAATAGAAGTTTTATTTTAAGTGAAAGCTTTCAACCTGAAATAGCATGGAATATGGGAGGCAATATGACCTATAATTTTAGCATTTTGAATCAGGAAGGCTCAATTAGCTTAGATCTTTACAGAACAGAATTTGAAAATCAACTGGTTGTGGATGTTGATCAACAATACCAATCTGTTATTTTTTACAATTTAAAAGGGAGGTCTTTTTCAAATTCCCTTTTATTTGCCTGGACTCAGGATTTATTCAAGGGCTTTGAGCTTAGATTGGCATATAAATATAATGATGTACGGGCTACCTATAATGGGCAGTTGCTATGGCAAACTTTCAGCCCTATGCATAGAGGACTTATCGCTTTACATTATATAACGCCCAATAAAGGTTGGCAGTTTAATGCCAATATGCAATTAACAGGTCCGCAAAGGTTGCCACAAATTGAAGGTGATTTATCTGATCTTGAAAGGTATCGGAGAGAATCCTTGTCACCTACCTTTGTGTTGTTCAATGCTCAGGTGACCAAGTATTTTAAAAATGGGTTTGAGGTTTATATTGGAGTAGAAAATATTGGCAATTATACTCAATCTGCCCCTATAATAGGCGCTGACAATCCCTTTGGTAATCTGACAGGAGCCAGAACTTTTGATGCAACCTCTGTATATGGACCTGTAATGGGATTTATGGCTTATGCCGGATTCAGGTATAGTTTTGTGAAAAAAAACAATAAAGATACAGATGCGAAAACAACTCAAGATGTATCTCATGCGCATGAAAATCTGAAAGAGGTACGTATTCTTACCAATGCCAGATGTGAAATGTGTGTTGAAACGATCCAAACTAAATTAGTAAACACTGAGGGTGTTTATCACGCCAAATTAAATCTGAGCTCTGCCATTGTGCATATTGAGTATGATAGTGAAAAGTTGGATCTGAACCAACTACGGAAAATTATCACAGAACTGGGTTATAATGCTGACCGATTTACTGCCAATCAAGCGGCGAGAGAAAAATTGCCAGCCTGTTGTAAAGTTCATTGATGACAGATTCAAAAAGAAAGGAGGGCAAAACCCTCCTTTCTTTTTGATGTATATTTTAACAGACTCAAATGAGCTTACTCATCATCATCTTTGCCACCTGCAACTGGATCAGGAAGACGGGTAGGTTCCAGACGAGCAACTATTTCCTTGGCTAATTTTAAATAATCGTCGGCGCCATTGGAATGTGGTGCATAGGCGAAAATGTCTTTATGCTGGGCTGGGGCTTCCGCCAAAGCCACATTTTCTCTGATTTTAGTGTTGAATACCTTATCGCCAAAATACTTTTCAATTGTACTGACGATATCACGGTTTAATACTTTTCTATTGTCATACATGGTAGCGATTACTCCACCGATTTGTAGAGCCTTGTTAAGTCTGAATCGTACTTTATCTGTGATTTGTTTGATTTTTGCTAATCCTTGCAGCGCTAAAAATTCGGTTTGCATAGGGATTACCACATAATGACTTGTAGTTAATGCATTTAAGGTGAGTAGTCCCAATGAAGGAGGACAATCAATTATGATATAGTCGTAATCTTCCTTAAGTGGTTCAAATAACTCTCTTAGAATGTATTCTCGACCCGCTTCGTTGATTAACTCCATTTCTGCTCCGGATAAATCTAGAGATGAAGTAACAACATCCATACCTTCTTTTACTGTAAAAGGTTGGATTTCAGCTTCGCCTCTCATGTTTTCATAAATCGTAACTTTCTGTCTGGGGATACCCAAAGAAATGGTGAGATTAGCTTGTGGATCTAGGTCAACCAATAAGGCTTTTTTTCCTAGTTTTACTAAGGCAGCGCTTATATTTATCGCTGATGTTGTTTTGCCGACGCCACCTTTATGGTTTAGAAGTGAAATGATTATACTCATAATACAAATAATAATTGTCTGAATAGGTCTTTTGAAGAAGACACAAATTAACAAAAATAAAAGCGTTAATTCAAATCCTATCCCCCTAAATTTAGTAAATAATTGTAGAGGTATTTGCTTTTTTTTGAATACTATTAAATTATGAAAGAATTGTTAATTTTGTGAAGAATTACGTTTAACCTATTTAATTAAAGCTACTCAGATGAAAAAATTATTACTAATTGCCTTTATGGGCAGTTGTTTCTCGCCCCTATTTGGGCAAACACCCGTACCGAATGGTGGTATGGAAACCTGGACAAATGTAGGTCAGTCCTCAGAAGAACCAACTGAATGGAATTCACTTTTGACGGGAAGTTTATGTGGATTGTGTGGATTCGGAGCACAACAGGTATGTTTCAGGGAAAGTGCTGCAGCCAATATTCACTCAGGAACATACAGTGCAAGGATTCAGACAAGGACAGCCTTAGGAAATACAATTAACGGAGTAATGACTTTGGGTAAGGTTAATGCACCCAGTACCACACCTTCTCAGGGTTATAACGCGACAGTAACTACTGATCCACTATTTAGTGAAATGATTGTTTCTCAACCGGATTCATTGGTTTTCTGGGCAAAATACGTTCCTTCTGACGCTACAGATTCAGCTCGTGTTTCGGCTTATGTACATGATGCCTATAATTTGAGGGATCCACAGGATGCTGCCTCTGTTTCGCATGTAAGAGCCTCATCTGTACGCAATTTCCGTACAGGAGCTAACTGGTTGAGAATATCTTTGCCATTCAACACTGTGAATAGTGCCGTTTCTGCCCAATATATTATTATTTCTTTTACTTCTTCGAAAACGCCGGGGACAGGAACGAACGGAACAACACTTTATATTGATGATGTAGAGTTGATATACAGATTTTACAATAGCATAGCACCAGCCACAACTCAGAATATTTCAATAAATACACTCGGAAATACCCTTACAGTTACTGAATCTCAGGTGGCGGTTTCAAGAAATTGGAAGTATGCAACTCAGTCGGGTGGACCTTATACTTCTTTCGGACCTACGGCTACAGCTACAACATTTCAACCCATTTTTGCTTTGCCAGGTACCTATTATGTTGTATGTGAATCTGTAAATCAGAATAGTGAAACAGCAGTTTCCAATGAAGTAATAGTGGTTGTGGGTAACGGAACCGTTTTGACTACTACAACGGCCAGTGGTAGCCCCTTTCTTTTATCAGCGAATGCACAGGTGAACTCAAATGTTGATTTTACAGCGAATGCAGTATTTTCTGCCGGTAATGTGTTTACAGCGCAGCTTTCTGATGGCAACGGATCATTTGCCAATCCGGTTGCAATTGGTACATTAAGTGGGACCAGTGTTGGAACTATTCCTGCTCAGATACCCAATTATCTTCCCAACGGAACGGGGTACAGAGTTCGTGTTGTTTCTTCAAATCCGCCCCTTACAGGTACAGATAACGGGGTTGACCTTAGTATTGTTCAGTTTAGGAATACTGTTAGTCCAGCGGATACACAGTTTTTAGCTTATGGCGTAAATGGTAATACATTAACTGTAAATGCTACGCATAATTCTAGTCAGGAATGGTATCACAGACCTAATTTATTTGCGCCTTTTGCCGTGTTTAGTCCGGCACAAACAGGCGCTACCTATACACCCAATTTTACAACAGGAAGCATCGAGTATATTCAGTGCAGATCTGTAAATGTATGGAATGACACGGTCATTAGCAATGAGGTGGTAGTTTTGCTCAGCCCAACTTCAACCGTAGAAGAAAAATTAGCGAGTGTTCAGGCTTATTTCTCTACAGGCGATCTATTTATAGATCTAAGTCAGGTTTCATTAGAATCTGAGGCTGAGATTAGCTTGTATGATCTTAGAGGTCAGTTATTAAAAAGAGAAATAATGGGTACTGCCGCCTTACACAGGATACCCGTAGATCTTCCTGCTGCTGTATACATTGTGCGTTTGGCAATGGGGGAAAAATTAATTAGTTTCAAACTGATGAAATATTAGGAGACTATCTCCTAGAAAAGAAAAAACCCAAACATATTTGTTTGGGTTTTTTTTGTTACTGAAGGTTGACTCTGATATGAATATCAACAATAGAATAATGACTTAAAAAAGAAGATTACTGTTCAAGTACATTGAACCTTTTTTCAATTTCTGCCAAATTATTCCAGTTTACATCTGGATTCGCTTCTCTTTGTGAGCTAGGGATGATAATCACCTTAAATGTACGAACACCTGGATTTGAAGGCGTAACCAAATCACTGTCTTGTTTGAAAATTCTCATAGAACCTAAAGAATAATTGAAGTTGTAATATGAAAAATAATTTGTATATATTTCAGTCCATGGCATATTCAACCATACCCCTGTACTGGATGTGGATTCCATAAAAACGCAAACTAAACCAGAGTTTAAAATACTTTGAGTGATTTGAGTGAAATTAACTACATCAGTGTAACATAATGAGCCAGAACAGGTCCAGTTTGCACTTGTGGTATTTACATAATACGAAGTTACATTGGCATTGCCATTAGCACCGGCAGGTCCTTGTGGTCCGGCAGGTCCTTGTTCCCCATCTTTAGCACAGCTGATGGATAGCAGAATCACGAATGAGAGTGATAATAAATTGAAAAATTTCATATAATTGGTTTAAAAGGTTACGGAATTTGCCATGTATAAGGAGTACATCTTAATACATTGATAGTAGATGATCTGGTAGTTGGGTAAAAAACATAACCACTTACTTGCTCGGCATAAAATGCTCTATTATTGCCTTCGTTTACAGTTATATCTTGAATTGCATTTCCATATACCCTTGTTTTATAAATACCGTCGACATAAACGTCATAAGGGTTAGTTGAGCTGTTGGAAATAGTTATGGTTGTTGTTTTATTGACCTCGCAAGGCTTTTCGGGTTCGGATTTTGAACAAGCAACGGCCAGGATCAAAAATGCGCTGAAGAATAAAATTTGTTTCATAGTAATTCAATTTTAACTTAATGCAATAAAATTATGGTGAATTAAGTATACGAAACCAGATTTGAAGTTGTAATTTAGAATTATAAGGAATATTTTAGTATTTAGATTGTTTTATATGATTTTTAGTTTCTTGTAAAATATTAAGATGATTCAATTTGAATGAATAATTGAAAATAGTTTACAAGTTTTTTTAATTTTATGTACCTCAATTTTTTATCTATAATATTTTTTTGTTTTTTAATGATATTTCTAATATAAAATTTGAGGGGTAATGATAGACTTACAAGCAATGCAAATCGGTAATAAAATCAAAAAAATAAGGGAATTAAAAAATTTCACCCAGAACTATATGGCGGATAGTTTGGGAATATCTCAGAGTGCATATTCAAAAATAGAGTTGGGGGAATTAGAGGTTACCATGAGTAGATTAGAGAAAATTGCTGAAATTTTCAAAATGAAAACGGAAGATGTCTTGTCTTTTAATGACAAGATGATATTTAATATCAGTAATAATCTGAATGGAGGTAATGTTTTTGGCGAAATAAATTATCATCTTTCTGAAAATGAAAGAAAGATGTATGAAGATCAAATTAAAATCTTAAAAAATGAGATTGAGTTTTTAAGAAAAATTTTAGAACAGACATTAGAGTCAAATAAAGATTAAGTATTTTATTCTGGCAATAATTGCTGGGAAAAGAGCCAGGGGAGCAGCGTTTTTTCTTTCAAAGCGGGTATCCAGCTTCCATGTCCTATTTCAGCATATTCCGTGTACTTAACTTTTGCATTTACTTTTTGAATCGTTTCAAATGCTTTTCTGCTTCTCAAAACAGAAACGAGCTTATCTTTAGCACCGTGAAAAATCCAAATGGCCGGTCTTTTTATTTTGTAGATTTGATTTAAATCAGCACCACCACAGATTGGAACGGCTGCTGCGAAGTCGTTGGGAAAGCGACTGAGAAAATCCCAGCAGGCAAAGCCACCCATAGACAAACCCATCAAATAGATTCTAGTGCTGTCTATTGGATATTTTGCTTTGATTTCCTGGAGAAGTTGCATTGTTTTATATCCAAAAACGGAGATTTTTTCTGGTATATTATGATGTGCTAAGGTCCAGTCAGTTTCAACCCATCTGTGGCCTGTGTCACACTGAGGGGCAATAACAAAACAAGGGAATTTAAATTGGTTGGAATCTTGTAGAAAAAGCGGTTCAATATGCTGGGTGCTGTATAGATTCTCTCTGCCTCTTTCCCCTGCGCCATGAAAAAACAGTACCAAAGGATATTTCTTAGCTGCCTCTATTTGAGGGGGAGACAGAATTCGATAAGGAATCGATTCGTTTTGTACAGATATAAATGAAGACTTTTGTGACCAAAGCTCAGAGGGGAGGCATAGAATCACTAAACCGACCAGGAATTTAAAATCCATAATAAATTCCCAAACGATAAATAAATGGAGATTGATAAAAGATGCTTCTTCCTATTAATCTGTAAAAATCGAAAAGGAATTCGGTCGTGATTCCAAAACCTTTGTCAAAATTGGATGTATAACCAATCCCTGCATTGAGTCTTTGCTGACCTGATAATGAAAACACGCGGCTATTATTTTCATATACTTCAGCAGTATAGTATTCATATTCTCCATGAATATAAATCTGAGATAGTACGGGAAGGTCAACAAAGGGTCTCAGGCGAAGAAATAACTTCGGACCATACAGATGGTAATTTGTATTTTGATTGGTATTGGAAAAGTCACTCAAAAAAATGTAGTTGAATCCTATCCCCGGGGCTAAAACATTACCTATTCTATAGCCGAAATAGGGTAGAAGATCAAATCGAAATTGGTTACCCCAAAATTGCATGCTAAGACCAGAGCCAACAAACCAATTGTCTAGTTTCAATTTTTTTTGTTCTTTTAGGCTTGGGTCATTTCTCAGCCTTTGATTGGATTGATTTTGAATTTGCTGATCAGGAACTTCATCAACCTGAGCATAGATTTCAAGGGCTGAAAAGTTGATGAGTAGAATTAATAAGATAGTTAACCTTTTCATATGAGGTAGTTTTCTATTCAAAAATAACAATAAAATGTTATAATCAATTAGTGTCTGCCTTCAATATAATTTTTTAGGTTAAACAAGGTGTGGTAGGGATTATCTATAATAGCCGAATTGGCAAGCCAGGAGGGTACAGTCCCGCCTGCTTCAGAAGCACAAACTTGTACTACCTGAGTTTGGCCGGATTTGGTTTCTTTAAAATGCCAGTAACCTTCCATTTTCTTTAAACGAATGACGCCTGATTTTTCAGGGACCAATCCTTTTACATTTTCATAGTACACATAAAGTTCCTTATCTGAAATTTTTTTGAAGCTATACTTTGTAACATTATCTCTATCATAGACCGGCCAGGGTGCTGCTACTCTTGAATAGGCATATATTTCGTTATCTGATACTTTTTTTACATCATAAGTTTCAGAAGTATTGTACATCCATTTTGATCTTGTAGCAGCATCTCTCAAGGTTTTTTCAACTTCTGACACTGAACATTGTATGTTCACTACACCTTTAAATTGTTTTAAATCCCAACCTTCAATAAAACGGGTATAGATTTGAACGCCATTTTTGTCCTTGGCCAGTGCCCAGTTTTGCGCTGAACTGAAAGTAGAAGAAATGAGGATAAAAAAGAATACGAGTCTGGAAAAATACATTTGAACATTTTTTATAATAGATGAATTCAGCATCTCTTACCCCTATGCAGGTTTAAAATTACCATCAGAGCGAATATTTTTGTAACTTTGGCTTCATTTATTTATCATGACGACATTTCAAATTGAAGATTTAACATTTCTTGAAATTGGGTGGATTGAAGTCTCAGAGAAGGATTTTAAAATAAAATATGCAAATGAGTTTTTTTGTAGACTCGTTTCTGACAAGGCGCTAATTCAAAAATCGATTAATGACTATATCCACGGATTTGAAGCTAATATCCCATTTAAATTATGGAAGGAGGCTCAGTTGGTGAATGGGATGATCATACAGTATCAATTGTTTTCAAAAGAAGCATCTCAACTACAATTGATTATCAGAACAAGTGGGCATTTTGCCATTCAAAATGAGCAGGAATTAAGATTAAAGGCAATTATTAAAACAGCGGTGGATGGAATCATCACCATCAGTGATAAGGGGATTGTTGAAAGTATAAACCCGGCCGCAGTCAGATTATTTGGATATGAATCCTTCGAGGTGGTGGGTCAGAATATCAGTTTGCTTATGCCAGAACCAACACGTTCACAGCATGACTCATATATAGAAAACTATCACCAGAGCCATCAAAGAAAGGTAATTGGTATAGGAAGAGAAGTAACAGCAAGGAAAAAAGATGGTACGCTGTTTCCCGTACAATTGGGCGTTAGTGAGGTTCGTTTTAAAGACAAGGTTATTTTTACGGGAATCATCAGGGATTTGACCAAAGAAAAGAGGGCTGAACAACAGTTGAAAACCTTTGCTGGAGAATTGCAAAACACTATTGATGCGCTACGCAAGAAAGAAGAAGAATTGTATTTGTTGAATACAGACTTAGAATTGGTTGTCAATGAAAGAACAGCGGCATTGGCCAAGGCACATGAAGATTTAAAAAAAGCTTTAGAGGCAGAACGAGGTTTGAGCGAATTAAAATCCAGGTTTGTTTCAATGGCTTCACATGAGTTTAAAACCCCTTTAACCTCCATTCTTTCTTCTGCTTCTTTGCTTGAAAGGTATAACGAAACGGATCAGCAGGAGAGAAGAGATAAACATATTCAAAGGATAAAACAATCGGTACAGAATCTGACCAATATATTAAATGAGTTTTTATCATTAGAGAAAATTGATTCTGGAAGAGTGGACATTCATCAAGACCATATTTTTTTAAATGAAATGATGGAGCAAATCAGTGAGGAATTTGTACCCTTACTTCATCCCAATCAAAAAATAAAGGTTGAATTAGCTGAATCCTGTCAGATTATATCGGATAGTCATTTGTTAAAGAACATCATGATTAATCTAATTTCCAATGCAATCAAATATAGCATGGAGGGTAAGGATATTACAGTCAGGGTAATAGAGTTACAAGAGGAAATTCAGATTGAGGTGGAAGATCTGGGTATTGGAATCCCGGATGAAGATAAAAAGCATATGTTTGAAAGGTTTTTTCGTGCAGCCAATGTGTTGAATATTCAGGGAACAGGCTTGGGTCTTACCATCGTAAAACGATATGTTGACTTATTGAAGGGTGATATTAGTTTTGATTCTACCTTGGAAAAAGGAACTACATTCAGAGTTAAGTTGCCTAGATGATAATTATTCTTTATTTTTAATTATTCAATAATATAAATAAAAGATCATATGTATCCTGTTAATTTTTATTCTATTATCGCAAGTTCATTCATTCCTTTGTTCATAGGAATGATTTGGTACAACCCAAAAGTATTTGGAACAATCTGGATGAAAGCAAGTGGAGTTGATCCTGAGGCGGCACAAAAAAGTTCAATGATTCTTGTTTTCGGACTTACATGGATATTCAGTTTGTTTGTGGCATTTATTTTAGGGACAATGGTTGTACATCAAACCGGTGTTTTTGGGGTTTTAGTTGGTCAAACCGGATTTCCTGATGATGTACATGCCGAGGCCAGCAAGTGGTATGCAGAATTTATGGAATTATATGGGACCAATTATCGTAGTTTTCAGCATGGTGCCCTCCATGGAACCTTGGCTGGACTGTTTTTTGCTTTGCCTGTCATTGGAATCAATGCTCTTTTTGATGGCAGACCCTGGCAATATATATTGGTGAATACAGGTTATTGGGTTGTCTGCTTGCTACTTATGGGAGGATTGATTTGTTCATGGGTATAAATAAAAAACAATGACAGTAGATAATTATATAGAAGCTTTACCCGCAGACAGAAAGGACGCTATTTTGAATCTGATTGATATTTTTCAAAAAAATCTACCTCAAGGATTTA
>CAZNNX010000039.1:0-21016 GCA_964574485.1 uncultured Saprospiraceae bacterium
CCCAGGCGGGCGATGACATTGGCCATGGTGAAGGTCTTGCCGGAACCGGTCACCCATAGAATAACTTAATCTGATGCAATTTTTATTACCAAAAGCATTACCAGGCACCACAGCAACATGGGCTTCAGCCAACAGGTAATCTGCAAAATCATCATCAGTCAGAATCGTATATTTATCATATTTTGTCCCAAAAAAACTACTGATTTCAGGGAATAGATAAAAAGCACCTTGAGGATTATTTACTTTGAAACCTTCAATTTGTGACAAAAGTTGAACAAATAAATCTTTTCTTTTATGGAAAGCTTCAGTCATTTTTAGACTTTCTTCCAAGCCGGAATCTAAAGCTACTGATGCAGCCTTTTGGCTGAATGAAGCGGCGCCAGAAGTAAATTGACCCTGTATTTTAATACAAGCATCTGCAATCCATTGAGGAGCGGCAATATAACCTAAGCGCCATCCTGTCATCGCAAAACCTTTTGAAAAACCATTCACGATAATGGTGCGATCTTTCATCCCCTCAGCCTGTGCAATACTGTAATGTCCCTCCTTAGTGAAATTGATGTACTCGTAGATTTCGTCAGAAACAACTAGAATATCCGGGTGCTTTTGAAGCATAGATGCAATGGCCTGCAATTCAGTCTTGGTATAAACAGAGCCGGTTGGATTGCAAGGAGAGGAAAAAAATATCATTCTAGTTCTTGGAGAAATTGCCTTTTCAATTTGATCAGGTGTTGATTTGTAATCATTGCTGATTTCTGCATGTACAAAAGAACAGCTGGCTCCGCTTAACTCCACAATCTCCTTATATGAAACCCAATATGGGCTTAGAATAATAGCCTCGTCACCTTCTTGGAGCAATGACATGGATAGGTTGGCTAGGCATTGTTTTGCTCCAGTTGAAACTACAATCTGATTTGGATTGTAATCTAATTTTTGATCTCTATTCAGTTTCTTGCAAATAGACTGTCTTAGTTCAAGCAGACCGGCTACAGGTGTGTATTTTGTGTATCCGTTTTCTAAAGCTGTACTGGCAGCCTTTTTTATGTGATTGGGTGTATCGAAATCAGGTTCACCCAAACTTAAACTTATAATATGAATGCCTTGTGCAGTTAGATCTCTCGCTCTTTGAGCCATTTTTAAAGTAGCAGAATCTCCCATATTTTCTACTCTGTCTGCTATTTTTTTGTTATCCATTTGTCTTAGTTTTTAATACTTTTTTTGCTTCCACCCAGAGTGAATCCATTTCCTCCAATGTCATTTCTTCGAGGGGTTTCGGAGCATTGTTTTCAATAAATTTGAATCTGTTTATAAATTTTTGGTTGGTTTTAGAAAGTGCAGCTTCTGGGTCAATTTTTAAAAACCGCGCGTAATTAATGAGAGAAAAAAGTAGATCCCCAAATTCTTCTTCTATATCATTTAAATTGTTTGAAGAGACAGCTTCCTGTAATTCATTCCATTCTTCCTCTACTTTAATATAAACTTGTTCTTTGTTCTCCCATTCAAAACCCACTTGTTTAGCTTTCTCCTGAATTCTGTATGCTTTTACCAAGGCAGGAAGCGAGTTGGGGACTCCTTCTAATATTGATTTTTTACCTTCTTTTAGTTTTAATTTTTCCCAATTTGATTTAACCTCCTCCTCATTGGATGCAACTGTATCGCTATAAATATGGGGGTGTCTTCTAATGAGCTTTTCACAAAGTTGGTGAATGGCAGATGCAATGGTGAAGTGATTGTTTTCTGAAGCAATTCTGGCGTAGAATACTAGATGTAAAAGTAGATCCCCTAATTCAGATTTAATTTCAGACCAATCTTTTTTCAAAATGGCATCACACAATTCATAGGTCTCCTCGATAGTTAAAATTTGGAGCGATTCTATGGTTTGTTTTTTATCCCAGGGACAAAGTTCTCTAAGCTCATCCATGATTTTCAGTAATCTGGAAAAAGCTGCAGCACCTTCAGAATAATTGGTTTTGATTTCCTTCATAATCTATTAAAGCGAAAGATAAGACTTTGACTTATTTTATTCCATTTTTTAACAGATAAGTTCTATCAATGTAGTTTGAAATATTTACCTGGTAATGCCTTTATTATTCCTTTTATTTCTAATTCAATTAAAGTTTTGGCAAGGGTGGCCAGATCCATTTGAGTTCGAATGCCTATTTGATTTAAGTGAAAGCTTTCTTTTGATTTCAATAAATTAACCACAGAAGTTTCTTCTTTGTTTAAGGGAATGGAAGAAGATTTTGGAACTGGAGGGTCACTAATTGCCCATTTTAGGTTTTTACAAAGTTCTTCAGTAGTTGTAAATATCTGGGCTTTGTTTTGTTGAATTAATTCGTTGCATCCCATGGATAGAGGTTCATTGATTCTGCCTGGAACCGCATAAACATCTTTGGCGTATTCATTTGCAAAATTACATGTGATAACAGAACCTCCCTTAGTTTTTGTTTCTACAACAAGTAGTACATCGCAGAGGGCAGCAATAATTCTATTTCTTGCTGGAAAATTGCCCGGTGAGGGCTCTGTATCCATGCCGTATTCAGAAATAAGTGAACCTCCCTTCTCGATAATTTGCAGGGCCATTTTTTTATTCTCAATTGGATATATTTTGTGTAGGCCATGAGCTAAAACACCAATAGTTTTACAGTTGTTTTGCAAAGCACTCTGGTGTGCAACTGAATCTATTCCTAAAGCCAATCCACTAAGGATAATGGGGTTGAAATGAGAAACTTGTTCACAAATGAAAGCACAAATATTTTTGCCATAAGTTGAGGGGGTTCTGGTGCCAACAATGGAGATGATTCTGTAAGAATTTAAATCTGTGTTTCCTTTTTGATAGAGTAAATAGGGGCTATCGTCAAAATAATTTAAACGTCCGGGGTAAGTATCTGAGAAAAAGGGATGCACCTGAATCTTGTTTTTATCAATAAATTTCAGTTCATCTTCTGTAGCTTTGAAATGTTTGTTACTTTGAAGTTGAATAATATCTTTTTTATTAATCAATTTAGAACTAACCCAATCTTTTTTGGATGCTTTGAAAAAATTTTCGGCAGACTCAAAATAGTAATAAATTTTTTTTGACTTTACAGCACCAATACCCTGCAATTTGGTAAGTGCAATATCGTAAAAGTAGTTATCTGGACTATTCGCTGGGTTCATGTAATAAACTTAAGCCCAAAACAGTAAATTTTCAAGTGCTTTGGTCTTATGTGTTTTACATTAAACAAAATAATATTTAATAAATATGGATTATATTTAGATATAAGTAATTAATAATTGATAAAATGAATTAAATAATTTATTTGCCATTAAAATTAAATAATATTTAATTAGATAAAATAAGGTTTTAGGATTTGATTATTTGTTCTACTTTTGTCTTTTAATCACTAATTATGAACGATTTATTTAAAAAAGCAATACAGGCAGGGCTTGGGTTGGCAGTCATTACAACTGAAAAGGTGAAAGAGATTGTTGATGATCTCGTTGAAAAAGAAAAAGTTGCTGATTTTACTCCTTCTGATGAGAATGAAAATAAAGAGAATCAGGAAAAAGAAGATTTTTATACACCAATATTGGAAGAAACTTTAAAGAAATTTCAACAGATAAAGTCTGAAGAATATGAAAAATTAGAGCAAAGAATTTCAAGATTGGAGTATAAATGGAAGGAATTTACTCAAAAATTAAAAGACAACAAAAAAGTATAAATTATGATAGATCAAATGTTTAGAAAAACTATTCAAACGGCAGTAGAAATCATTGCAGGTAGCAGTGAGAAACTTCAGAGCAAAATAGATGAAATGATCAGCAAAGGTAAAATCAGTGCTGAAGAGGGAAGAAAAATTGTGGAAGAAGTGTTTTCTACTGTGGGACAACACAAAGAAGATTATGAGCAAAAATTTAGGAATATGGTAGATGCAGTAATCCAAAAGTTGAACCTCCCCCAAAGTGAATCTTATGATAAATTGGAAAGAAGAGTCAAATCCCTTGAAGTGAAATTAGGTTTGCTGGCCAAGGAATTGGATAATCGGAATAAAGTATACGCTAAAGAAGCAGAAGAGGAAAAAAAGGAAAAAAAATCAACACGTAAGTCTAAAAAATAAATCTACTTTTTTAGCATTTGAATTACTTCCTGAACTCTTTCGGGATAGTCGCTGATGATGCCGTCTACTTTAAGTTTGAGTAAGCGGTGAATTTCATCCTTGTCATTGACAGTCCAGGGAATAATTTTCATTTTATGCTTTCTGGCTGATTGCATCAGTTTATTGTCAACTATACTATAATGGCAGGAATAAATCTGTGGAGTAAAGCCCAGAGTTGCAATTTCGTAATCAATAGATTCACTGTGTTCAATCAAGAATGCCAAAGGAATTTCTTTATGTGTTTTGTGCATTTCTCTTAGTATGTCAAGATCAAAACTTTGAATATTACAATGATTTTTTATTTGTAAATCTTCTAAGGTCTGCACCACTATTTTAATAAACTCTTTGACTGGGGGACAAAAAATTCCATCATATTTTGGTTCTCTTTTGATTTCAATATTAAAATGTGGAAGGGGGATATTTTCTCTGCTGCAAAATTCTCTTACTTTACCCATTAAATCAGAGAGAGATGGTTTTGAGGTTTTAATTTTCAGTTGCTCTCTGAATCGGGGATGTATAACAGAGCCACAATCAAATTGCTTGATTTCATCATAGGTCATTTGATACAGGTTGTATTGTAGCTCATTCTCCTTTAGAATTCGATTTCCGTCTTTGTCAGCACAAAATTCGCTGTTTAGCCAAGGTTCATGAGATAAAATAACTTGTTTGTCATTGCTGATGCAGATGTCTATTTCAAGTGTTTTGATTCCCAATTGTAAAGCCGCCAAACAAGCTTCTATGGTGTTTTCGGGATACAAACCTCTGTATCCTCTGTGTCCCTGTATATCTACGTCCAAATTGTATTTATTTTTTTTGGTTGATGAATTCGTTTGCGAAAATCCTACATTTGTAGCGAAGAAAATGAATAGGAATAAATAAATAAATCTCATTGTTTGGGTCTTTTCTTATCTTGCGAAGGTATAGAAAATTTTAAATACAGAACAGTTTTTGTTTCTAATTAACATTTATGAAAAACATATTTATTATTGGATTTATTTTATTGGTTATCAGTACTATAAGATCACAGAATTCTCAGGTGAAAACCCTGCTTAGTACCCAATTATTAGATACCAGTTTTGTAATTACCCCGGCAAAATGGAAAGAGTTTTCATTTTTACCCTACTCAAAAATTTATGAACAATTTGAAAAAATAGATTCAGCCTGTATTTCCATCTGGCTAGGAAATAAAAAAGATTTAGATATTTTTAGTTCTCAATATAATTTAGATCAAAAGAATGATCCTTTATTGAAACCAGAATTGCATTGGATGCAGACAGCCCCTCAACCTAAGCTCAATAAGCCGGGTTCAACACAATTGATATTGCATAAAAATCCCGGAGTGAAAAAGAAAGGTTTAGATCTTATTTCCAAATCTGTTTCACTTGAAAAAAATGTATTGGCACTTATCCGGTCAGATCAACTTTGTTTTTTTCAGAATCAAATTGCTATGGATAAAGAACTTCTAAAATCTGATCCAAGTACGATTCAAAATGCATCCATTTACCTAAAACAGAATAAAAAAGACTTTAGCAGTTTGAAAGTTTACCTCACCGTGGTGGGAAAAAGAAAAAACCTACAGGGCTCAAGTGAGCATAAATTATTTTTTGAAAAATTAGTTCAGGGATTGGATGATATCTCTTTCTCCAGTGCTCATTCCCTTTGGATATCAAAAAATGCGAATGTGTTTTTGAATGCAGATTGTAATTTTTTCCCCTGGGTTGTTAAAGCATTTGACCTGCAAGCACAAAAGTCGGTAGAGGGTCAGACTGTTGTGGATCCACAAATCTTAGAACAACTGGCCCTGGGTAGCCAGGAGCAGAAGAAAAGTTCATTTATGCAGTTAATGGAACTGATTTTGGGTAATCAGAATCAAAAAAATGATGAGAAATGGAGTTTAATTTATCAGAACTTTAAAAAAGAATGTCTGATTAAACAGTAAAGAATAAATTGATTTTTATTTGTTTAAATCTTCCCAAATATATTGGGCAGCTTTCAAGGCCGGATTTTCACAAAGCAGGGTTTCAGATATTTTTTGATATTCATTTTTTACGTTGCTGGCTTGTTCTTTAGTAAGAATCTTTTCCAAGGACTGGATCAGGTTTTGTTCATTGCAATTATTTTGTATCAATTCATCGACAACTTTTTTTTGCGCTAAGATATTAACTATTGAAATATAAGGGGTTTGAATGATCTGTCTGGCAATCCAGTAAAAGATAAAATTAGTTTTATAACAGACAACCTGTGGTACCTGAAACAGTGCAGTTTCTAGAGTTGCAGTACCGGAAGTAACCAAAGCTGCCTTCGCATTTTGTAAAAGGGGATAAGTAGACTGAAATTCAACTTTGATTTTGTAATTGTCACAAATTGTATACAGTTGAGCTGGGACAGTATTACTGGCCCCCACAACAAATTGATAGGAAGGGAAATGTTTTGATATTTTACAAAAAAGAGGAAGCATGCGTTCTACCTCTTGTTTTCTGCTGCCTGGTAGAAGAACAATCTTATTTTCAGTGATGCCTGATGGATTTTCTTTTTTCCACTGCCTGATTTTAGGTTCCAGCGGATGGCCAATATAGACTACATCAATGTTCTTTTTTTTGTAAAATTCTTTCTCAAATGGAAAGATAACAAAGAGTTTTCTGACATGTTTTCGGATTTTCTCTACACGTTGGGATCTGCTCGCCCAAACCTGAGGTGAAATGTAATAGTATACAGGAATACCTTTTTTGCTTGCCCACTCTGCTACCCTTAAATTGAATCCTGAGTAATCAATTAATATAAGAGCATCGGGGTTAAAAGCTAGTATGTCTTTAAAACAGAAGCGAAATAATCTCCAAATTTGAAAAATGTTGAGTATCACCTGAATGATGCCCATTATAGACAGTTCTTGAATATGTTTGGCCAGAAAAACCCCTTGTTTTTGCATTAAATCTCCTCCCCAAGCTCGGAACTGACTGTTTGAATCGCATTGTTTTAAGGCGGATACCAGCAAGCTTCCGTGTAGATCGCCTGAAGCTTCTCCCGCAATGATATAATATTTCAATCCATTCATAATATGTGATTAACAAATATAATCATTAATCAAAGAATCAGAGGAAGGTCGGAACAGCTTATGATTTTTTTTTGTTTGACCAGGGTCTGTAATGTCCTGTTTTTTTAAAATCTCTTTTTTTCTTTGGTTGTCCCTGTTTTTTTTCATTTTTACTAATGGGAGCCCTATGTATCTCCAAAGCAGTTGGGAAAGGATGATCTGTAATGATTTCAATTTCCTTTTGGATTAATTTTTGAATATCAGACACCCATAACCTTTCGCTGTCGTCGCAAAATGAATAGGCAACTCCTTTGACTCCGGCACGACCACTTCTGCCGATACGGTGCACATAGGTTTCTGAGATATTGGGAATGTCATAATTCAACACAATTTCGAGCTCATCAATATCTATACCTCTGGCGGCAATATCAGTGGCAACTAAGGCTTTGATTTTTTTATTTTTAAATTGGTCTAAGGCGTTTTGTCGAGCTGTTTGTGATTTATTTCCATGAATTGCCTCTGATTTTATCTGGTTTTTTTGGAGCAGCTTTACAATTTTATCGGCACCGTGTTTTGTTTTACAAAAAACGAGGACCCTGCCCTCCAGTTGATTTTGTAAGAGGTGAACCAGTAGCGGATTTTTTTGCTCTTTGTCTACAAAGAGCAAAAATTGTTGAACAAGTTCTGTGGTAGAGGAAACGGGTGTTACTTCAATCGAAACAGGATCTTTCAGTATTTGGTGCGCCAATTGTAAAATATTTTCAGGCATTGTAGCTGAAAAAAATAAAGATTGTCTTTTTTCCGGAATGAGGTATAATATTTTTTTAATGTCAGGGTAGAATCCCATATCAAGCATTCGATCGGCTTCGTCCAGAACAAAAAATTCGAGATTTTTCAACATGATATGACCCTGATCAAATAAGTCCAAAAATCGACCGGGGGTAGCAATAAGAATATCAACACCCGACCTTAAATGTACAACCTGAGGCGATTGGCCAACACCGCCGAATATAACGGAGGGTACCAATCCGAGACCCTTGCCATAAATTAAAAATTGATCATAAATTTGTATAGCCAATTCACGGGTTGGTGTTAGGATAAGGGCTTTGATTTTTGCCTTATCTTTCTCATTCTTTTTTAAATCAACCAATTTTTGAATGATGGGTAGAGCAAATGCGGCAGTTTTTCCGGTTCCTGTTTGCGCACAGCCTAAGATATCTTTTCCTTCCAATATGCGCGGTATCGCTTGATATTGAATTTCAGTTGGCGTTTCATAGCCATTTTCATCTAAATTAAACAGGATAGACTCTGTGAGTCCTAATTCTTTAAAGTTCATTTTCTAATTCTTGGATGCACTACAGGTGCTTGTAAGTAAATAATAATCTGGAGGGGTATTTTTTCTTTGAATCTGCGTATTGTGTAATTCTTTGTAATCTTATTCAAAGGTAAGGCTTTAAATAGACTTACTCTAATTAATTTCTTTAATGGGTAAACCTGAGAAATATATTTACATATCTTCCAGGCTTAATCCGTAAAATCCAAAACTATAGTCTTTGTATTTTTGCATGATTTTTTCTGCCTTTTTCTCCAGATGGCTGATCCTTAAAGCTGATTTTTGTTTTTTTACTTCGTAAAAATCGACAAGCTTATGTAAATGATTAACAGCTACTATGTCAATCTCATTTTGATTTCCCTTTTCCCAATAGTTGCCTATTTCTGAATATTTTTGAGATTTGATCAATTTGTCAATAAAAAATCTCTCCAAAAGTCTGCCACTGTAACTGTCATAATCTCTCTTTAAAACTTCCAGAACATAAGCGTTATTCTGCATTTCTACAGCTGAGCGGTATTTATATACAAATCTGAACCAAAAATTTAGAAATACATCTTTAATATAATACTTCATATTCCTTGAGCCTGGACTACTCATCAGCGGTTTTATTTTGGCAATCAGTTGGAAATCACCCTCAAGTTTTTCCAAATATCCTCCTACTGAAATATTCATAATCGATTCGATCTCAGGTCTAGAGGTTTTTGAACCTGCAATCAGTGATAGTATAGAAAAATAATTGCCGTAATCTTTGCCAAATTCGTCAATCAGGATATTTTTTCCTTCCTCCAAAAAAGTAGAATTATAAGAAAAGTAAAAATTCATCATATTTTTATAATCCATTTTATCAGACAGACTCAGCTGTTCAAGGTATTTTGGCACTCCACCAGATAGAATATAAAGGGCTAATAAATCTTCTTTTTTATATTTAGGATTGATATCAGAAATAAATTCTTTAATCGTCAAAACATCAAAGGGTTCAATTTTCAGATGGAAATTTGCCCTTCCATAGAGTGGTTCTTTCCTGTCTGTGAAAATTTTGGTCATCAGCGTGTAAATCGAACCGCAACAAATGAGATTGATTTTACTGTTGGATTGATAACGATCCCAAATCTGCTGCATGTCACTATAAACCGAAGGATTACTATAGTAAAATTCCTGAAATTCATCCAAAATTAAAGTGAAATTCCTCGTCTGTGACTGCTCCATCAGAAAAGCAAATAATTTCGAAAAGGTTCTAAAGTTTTCAAACTGCTCTATTTTGAGTACCTGTCTGATTGTTTCAGAAAATTCCTCGCAGAGCAGGATTTCATTTTTCTTGCCGATAAAAAAGTAGAGATAAGCCTGTCCCTCGAAACAATGCCTCAGCAAAGTGGTTTTACCCACCCTTCTCCGTCCTGTTAAAAAAGTAAATTGTGCAGATTTGCTGCTCAATTTTTCAATCTTTTTTAAAAGCTCCAATTCCTTTTCTCTGTTGTAAAACTTCATATAACACTGTTGTTGAATTTATTATTGTAGAAATATTTATTATTGTAACAGCGGTTACAGTAATAAAAGTTGCGAAAATACAAAACGAAGTTTAAAAGAGTGATTGAACAAGTGATAAATATTCAGTAATTTAATTTGGTTGATATGGGATTACTGCTGATACTTTATTGTATTTGCTTATCACAGCAGATTAACTTTAAATTTACAGAGACTACTCTAATTAATTTCTTTTACGGGTAAATCTATGTGAAAGGTAGTACCCTCCGCTTCTTTGGATTCTAACCATATATTTCCATGGTGTTTTTCAACGATGCTCTTTACAATGGAGAGTCCAAGTCCTGTACTTTCTTCGTTGTCAGTGCCTTTTCTTCCTGTGCCGGAGTAAGGGATGAAGATTTTTGATTGCATTATTTCCGGAATTCCAATACCGGAATCTTTTATATGAATGCTGATGAATTTTACAGACCGGGTAATTGAGATAGTTATTTTACCTTTTTCTGGTGTAAATTTTATGGCATTATGAATCAGGTTATCTATGGCCCTTGAGAATTTTAATTTGTTGATCGGATAAAGCATCCTGGCAGCAGGTTCTTTGATTTCCAGAACTATACTTTTGGATAAGGCTTTTGGATACTGTAACTGTACAGAGCTCAATAGAAATTCATACAAGTCTACTTTTTCAACATACATTTCTGTTGTATCTCCAATATTTCTGGCATATTCCAATAAATCTCTGATTATATCAATGGTTGTAAAGCATGAATTACTTGCCAGTTGCAGAATATTTTTAGTCTCCTCTTCGCTCAGTTTGTTTTGATTCACCAATTCCAGCAAGGATCCAATTCCTCCAACCCTGTTGTTGATATCGTGCGCGAGAATGCCTAATAATTTGTCCTTTTCCTTATGCTTTTCTTCAATAATTTCTTTTTGAGCAGAGGTAACTTTTTCTTTTTCTTCTATGATACGCTTTTGTTTTTCTGTGATTTTGAAACGATTGTAAAGTAAAGCAAGAAATAATAGCAAAAGGAAGAGCCCCCCATATAGCATATACTGACGGTTTTTTTGCACTTCCAGTTCAGCATTCTTTTTTGCCAGTATCGCATCCTGCACTTTTTGTAATTCATTCGCTTTAATGCTATCAGCAGTTAATTGTTTTTCGTAGTTGTAACGGTATTCTTGTTTTAGAATTTCATTTTTATTTTCCTTTGAAGCCAGACTATCTTTTATGATGATATAATTTTCAAAATATCTCATGGCCTCTTTAAACTGACTTTTCTGTTTGTAAATTTCGCTCATTACAAAAGAAGCATCTTTGATTTCTACAGCACTATTTACTTGTTGGGCCAGGTCAAATGCTTTTTTGGTTTGTGCAAATGCTTCATTAATTAATCCTTTACGAAGTAGAATTTTACTGATATTAATCAAAGTATTGGAAATAAATCTTTTATCATTGGTCTCTGTGAATAATTCTAAGCTTTTCTCGTAATAGGTTTGAGAAGACTTCCAATCACCCTGATCTCTGTAAATATTGCCGATATTACTGTAGGTAGCTGCCAGTCCATTTAGATCACCAATTTCCTCAAGAATTACCAGGTTCTGGTTTAGGGCCTGCATTGCCTTTTGGTATTCTTTTTGTTGGGTATGTATATTACTTATATTATTTAAAATGTTGGCAGTGAGTTTTTTATCTTGAATTTGTTGGCTGATTTGTAAACTTTTTTGGTAAAAGGCCATTGCTTGAAGATAATCCTCCTGATTGTAATAGATGGATCCAATATTCAATAAAGTATAAATCATGCCAGCCTGATCTTTAATTTTTTCCTTGAGGCCCAAACTTTTTGTATAGTAGTCAATAGCTGATTTGTAATCACCTTTTATTTCAAATATATTTCCAATATTATGCAAGGCAGCAGCAGTTCCTTTTAGGTCTTTTGCTTTTTGATAAGTTGCTAAACTTTGATTGTAAAATTCTAAGGCCGTATTATAGTCTCCCTGATTTTTAGAAATAACTCCCAAATTATTCAATGCTGCAGCAACTCCCATTTGGTCGCCAATTTCTTTTCGAAGGTTTAGGCTTTTCTCGAAATAGCTGGCGGCTTCTTTGTTTTTTCCACGAAAATAATAAGATCTTCCCTGTGTATTGAGGGCATCAGCCATAAACTTCTTCAGGTTCTTTTTTTTAGCAAAATCGAAGAGCTGTTGTGCTAAAATGAATGCTGAGTCAGGTTTGGTTTGTAAATAATTGTTTTTGATATAGGCGTCAAATGCTGAGGCTCTTGTTGTATCCTTGTAAGTTGAATTGTTCCAGACTCCCAATAAACTATCCTTTCCTTGCATTGTTTGCGCAAAAGAGGAAAAAGAAAAAAATGCAATAAAAACCAATAAACAAATAGGACCCCGCTTCATATTCTCTTTCTAATTGATTTTTAAGAATAAACCTAAGTTATGAAAAAAAATATTTAAAATGGCTAATCCATTCTATTTTGATGATTATTCTTCAAAAAAAGGACATTGAGGTGAATTTACTTCACTATTTTCATTTCATTCAGCAGATAGCCTGCCTGGCCATATTTTTCTATTACCCATAGTACATAGCGTGAGTCAACAACAATATTTCTACAACGTGAGGAATCAAATATAAAATCACTCATGGTACTTTCCCAACTGCGGTCAAAATTGATTCCTAATAAATTTCCTTTGGCGTCAATCACAGGACTTCCTGAATTTCCACCTGTTGTGTGATTGGAAGCTGTAAAACAGACCCATAATTTTCCATCCTGGGTGTATTGTCCAAAATCTTTATTTTGATACAATTTGATATATTGTTCACTTAAATCAAAATCCGGGTCGTTTACCTTATACTTTTTTAAAACTCCGTCAATCGTTGTAAAATGAGTGTACTTCATCCCGTCATGTGGAGCAGAACCTTCTATTTTACCATAACTGATTCTGAGTGTAGAGTTAGCATCTGCCCAATTTTTTTTCTTTGGAAACATGGCGATCAATCCTTCTACATAGGTCTGAAGCAGTTGATTTTCTTTTTGAGCAAATTGGGTAAAACCTGGCATAATTTTACTGAGATAGGTTTGGTAGAGTTCATTGGATAATTGTATAGCTGGATCATTTTTGAGAAGTTCAAGATCTGTTTCTGTCCAATTTTGTAGCATTTTTTCAATTTTATCTTTTTGTAGTAAAAGTGAATGTGTGTAGGTTTGATTAGCCATTTGTTCCCATTTAGAAATGAATTTGGCAGAAATGAAATTTTCAGAGCCATATCTAATGTATATGGGTGCCAAAGCAAAAAATATTTTTTTGTCTAAGGCCGGGTCATAGTTTTTGTAAAATTCATTATGCAGTTGCAGTAAATTTTCTATTTGTTTTTCCCATTTACCTTCTTTTTTTAAGGTTTCATATTTTTGTATACTGGCATTAAATTGTTGTGCAAAATTTAAGATTTCCGGACCATAGAAGAAAAATTCGGTAAACAAGGATCTAGCGTATTCTGCCTTAACATCTTCTTTTGAAATCATATTCAATTGATTCAGTGCCTCGCCATATTTTTTCCATTCTTCTTTGGTTTGAGACATTGTAAGATATTCGGTTTCCCATTTTTTCTTTTTCTCATAAGCTTGTAATGAAGATAACCCATCTACTTGTCCAATCCATTTTTTCCAGGCGTTTGCAATGGAAGCTTGCTTGGCTGCATATTTGATGCGAATATCATCAGATTGGTTCATTGCAGGCTTCATAACATCCATTGTGGTGGTACGCATCTGAATCCTTGCCGGCCTCTCCAAATCTTGATAAAATTTTATTTTTTCTGAACAATAGTGTTGATCCGTTCTACCTGGAAATCCGTAAACCATTGTAAAATCTCCCTCTTTTCTTGGTTTTAAGCTAATTGGTAGAGAATGCGCGGGGAGAAATGGTTTGTTGTTGGGATTGTATTCGGTCGGAGCGTTTTCTTGATCGGCATAAATTCTAAAAACTGAAAAATCACCGGTATGTCTTGGCCATACCCAATTGTCGGTATCCCCACCAAATTTACCAATAGAAGATGGGGGAGTACCCACCAAACGAATATCGTAATAATCAATTGTAATCAGCATGAAATACTGATTTCCCTGGTTAAAAGCCTTTATTTTTGCCTGAACACCTTTTTTGTCATTGTATTTTGATTCTAAAGCACTGATTCTCTGATTGATGAGTTTTGACTTTTCCTGTGCGCTTAAATCGTCGTTTATATTTCCCAAGATATACTGCGTAACCTCTTTAATCTCTTTTACGAAAGTAACATAGAGGCCCTTGCAAGCTAATTCCTCTTTTTGATTTTTGGCCCAAAATCCATTTTTTAAATAATCTTTTTCAAGCGTTGAAAGTTGTTGAATGGCATCAAAACCGCAATGGTGATTAGTGAAAAGAAGTCCCTGACTAGATACAATCTCAGCCGTACAACCCCCATCAAATTGAACAATGGCATCTTTTAAGCTAGATTTATTTGTAGCATAAATATCTTCAGCTTTTAATTTTAGCCCATAAGTTTTCATGTCAGAGTGAAACATATGGATCAATGATGGGATCCACATACCTTCTGTGGCAAATACTCTGGTTATGCTAAAGCAGCATAAAAGAATTAGGTAAACTTTATTTTTCATGTTTTTTTTACAAATATAAAAAAAAAGGGTGACCATAAGGCCACCCGTACACCAAATCTGTAAGAACTTTTTCTTCTGGTTTAGCGTCCTGAAACATAGGGAATAGGAAACTAAGGGTCAACTTGTTTATTTATAAATAAACAGGAAGTTCTGTACAGGTAATCTGTTACCTGTATTATTCTAAATAATTAAGTCCAATTAAGGAATAATGAATGCGCTGGGAATATTGGCCTCTATTGCATCAGCAAGAGAGGGATCCGCCGTCATTGTAGAAGTTGCGGCTGTTGCCAGATTTACTCCGGTAAAAAGATTAGCCAGGTCAAAATTCATCATGATATGATTATGGCCATCAACTAAATCCATGTGCGTGGTTTTCATCACATTTGCCAGGCGGGAATCGGTGCCAATATGATAAAAACAATTAGTTTCAGGTATACCATCTCCGTCTCTGTCAACAATGGCATCAATTCTAAGGAAGATGTAACCACTATTCCAAGACCAATGCATGCTCGGACTTTGTATAGTTAAAACTCCTGTAGCCGCTGTAGGGTCTTTGTGATTGGTCACAGAGTCAATTCCTAGGTTAAAACTAATTTCATGCAGGTGATGTATATCTGTATTACTGATCATGCCTAAGTTGTATTCCGTTTGATAAGGAGTTACAAGAAGGTAAGTGTTTTCAAAGGTTTCACTGCGACTTTCATCGTCCATAATACCAATATTTGATACGTAGAAATGAGCAGTTTTAAACTTTATGGCAGTACCACCTATCGTATAAACAGTGCTGCTGTCAAAATTAGAGTTTCCTACCTTGTAACTGATCTCCAAGGCTAATTCATGTTCGTGTTTGTGTTCTTCTTTACAAGAAGTTTGAAATAAAACAAGAGCAGCAATTGAGACCAAGCTCAAAATTTGAGTTATATTTTTCATTAGATTATTTTTTTAAGTTGATAAAATAAATACTTAGATAGTATTTACAACACTTGGGGGCTGCTCCAAGTTTTGAACAAAACCTGAATCAAAAAGTTGAGAACTGTTTTGTCTGATGATCAACTTAAAAAGTATAGCATAAATCCTTTGGAAGGATTCAAAGTGATTCTGAAAACCGGGAAGTTGAATAAAAGACCAATCTAAATTTTTACACTGAGATAAAGAAGATTTGTTATCTGAAGGAATGTTATCCTGCGATTTTTTTTCTGCTCCAGCAATTTTTTTTAGATGACATTTTCCGTCACATTTTTTCTCAGGTACATTTATGTTAACACAATAAGTTGAAATGAAGATTTCTTTGTTACAACTATAATAACTGTAAAACCCAATTTTATAGATCAATGGGGTGCAAATGAGTAAAACGAAAAAAAGAGATAAAAACTTAGATTTTGGTTTCATATGATACTATACAAATATAATCACTGAAAAAATAATAATGACATGAACGATATCTATTTTTGCACTCAGAATTGTTTATTTAACATTTATGAATTGTTTTATTCCTTTTCAGAATTCTGTATCTCTGCTTCAAACTTCCGAAAAGTTTCTCTATCCCTTTTATTATGAACCCCTTTCGGTAGCAAAGCAGGCATCAGAAGAACTGATGGCTTTTCTATCGGGGGAACAGGCAAAGAAAACAATTTTTAAAGAGGGAAGGTCTAGAATGTTTGGTGTTTTGGTCGTGGAAACTGAACTAAAGCAGTTGGGATTCCTGGCAGCTTATTCCGGTAATGGACTATCCAAGGATTTGCCCTATCCCTTTGTTCCTGTGATTCATGATTTTTTTGATGAGGATAGCGCTTATCTATCCATGCTGGAATTGTATAAAAAATGGGAAAAAGAAAAGTTTGAAATCCTTCATTCTAACGAATACCACAATGTAAAAAATAATGTAAAAAAGTCTGAACAGGCATTGTTTTCATTTGTGCTTGAAGAAAAAGCTAAACAAAAATCTGAAAAATCAGAAAGAGATAGGGTGAGAAATTCCTGTTTGAATGAATTGGAAAAGAATAGAGTAAAAATAGATTTAGCCCTTCAAAGTAAGGAATTACATATTGAATTCAAGAAAAGAAAAAAAGAATTGAAAAATGCATTAGAGGAGACTTGTATCGCATTAGATCAATATAAGAACAGAATCAGTGAAATTGAGAAAATGATGAAATTGCAGTCAGATTCAATGTTAGAGTACATACAAAATGGCTATCAGTTTTTAAATGCCCGGGGTCAACTGGCAAGTCTTCTGGAATTATTTGCAAATCATCAGGAAGGGAAACCACCTTCTGGTGCTGGAGATTGCGCCGCGCCGCGTTTATTTCAGTACGCCTTTCAAAACAAATTAAAACCAATTGCATTGGCAGAGTTTTGGTGGGAATCAGAAGAAAAAGTTGAATTAAGGTATCATAAGCAGTATTATCCTGCCTGCAGAGGAAAATGTTTGCCCATTTTACAACATATGTTACAGGGGATTGAGGTAGATAAACCCAGATTAAGATCAGACTTTGACAGTCAAATTAAGTTGAGGGTTATTTATCAGGATCAAGAACTCCTGGTTATTCATAAGCCTGAGGGATTACCATCAGTAAGAGGAACGCAGGGGTTAATTTCAGTGCAGGAAATTTTAGAAATGGAATACCGGGAAGAATTTATTCCTTATTTGATTCATCGGTTGGATATGGACACTTCAGGTATTTTGTTGATTGCAAAAAATAAGGAATTCTATATTTCAATGCAGCAGTTGTTTGCCAGAAAAAAAGTAAAAAAAAGATACCTGGCTTTGGTTGATGGAATAGTAAAAAAAGAGTCTGGGATTATAAATCTGCCTCTTACAGCAGATATTGAAAATCGTCCTCGGCAAAAAGTTGATCATGAACTAGGAAAGAAGGCAGAAACCATATGGAAGAAAGTAAAGGTAAAGGATAAAAAAACTGTAGTGCAGCTTTTTCCGACTACGGGCAGAACGCACCAACTTAGAGTTCATTGTGCACATTCAGAAGGATTGGGATTGTCAATCCTGGGAGATGATTTATATGGAAAAGCAGCAGATAGGCTCTACTTGCATGCTGAATATATTGGATTCTTTCACCCCTTTCATCAAAATTGGATGGAATTTGAATCTAAAATATCTTTCTTAAAAACATATGAATAAAATAAGAATCTGAATCTCGGTTCTTAACTTTCTGAAAACTCTTTATTTTTGTAAAAAATTAATTTTGAAACTACTTTACTTGTTTTTCATCCTATTGTTGTCATTTTGTTTGATGCAATGTTATTGGCAAACATCTGCCAATCAGGAAATTTTAAAATTTAAAAATCTTTCAGATTCAGTATCATACGTTGGTATTGAAACCTGCGTCAGTTGTCATAAGGATATTTATGATAGCTACATTAATACGGGAATGGGACAGTCTTTTGGTTTGGCAACGAAAGAAAAATCCAATGGTATTTTTGATGAGCATGCCATCGTCTATGATGCAGAATTAGACTATTATTACAAACCTTATTTTCAGGACTCTCTCATGTACATAATGGAGTATCGCTTGGAAAATGGGGACACAGTACATAAAAGAATTGAGAAAATTTCTTACATCATTGGTTCCGGTCATCACACCAATTCTCATTTGATATACCGAAATGGTTACATGTTTCAAGCTCCCATTACCTTCTACACCCAGGAAAAGAAATGGGATCTGGCACCAGGCTTTGAAAAAGGGTTGAGCTCTCGATTTAGTCGGATCATAGCCAATGAATGTCTAACCTGCCATAATCATTACCCGGAACCCATAGCTGGTTCTTTGAATAAGTACAAGAAAATGCCTGAAGGGATTGAATGTGAAAGGTGTCATGGTCCTGGCAGCATTCATGTTAAAGAAAAATTAAAAGGAATTATTGTAGATACGAGTCGCTTTGCTGACTATTCCATTGTAAATCCAAGGCATCTGCCTATTGACAGGCAGATGGATTTGTGTCAGAGATGTCATCTTCAAGGCGTTGCTGTTTTAAATCCGGGAAAAAGTTTTTATGATTTCAAACCAGGTATGAAACTATCTGAGATTATGCAGGTCTTTTTACCAAGATTTACCAATTCTCATGAAAAATTTTTGATGGCCTCTCAGGCTGACCGACTTAGATTAAGTCCTTGTTTTTTAGAATCAAAAGATTTGAGTTGTATAAGTTGTCACAATCCGCATCATGATGTGAAATCAAAAGAAAAGAACTCATATAATCAATCTTGTCAAGGTTGTCACTCAAAAGGATCAGAGTCAAGATGTGCGGCGAATCCCAAAATGATTCAAAAAGAAAATAATGATTGTGTTTCCTGTCATATGCCTAAAACAGGTAGTATTGATATTCCACATGTGACAATCACAGATCACAACATCTCCAAGCAAGTGAATAAATATGGTAAAAAGGTTGAAAAAGCCGAAATGGCAAGGTTTCTGGGGATAGAGTGTCTAACGGAGAAAAATGTAGATCCCATTGTTATGGCAGAAGGTTATTTAGCCTTGTATGATAAATTTATGAAAGATCCCCTTGTTCTTGACTCAGCTGCATTTTATCTGGCGAAGGTTAAAAATAAGGACCTTAGATATACCCAGGCTCAATTTCATTATTTATTCAGTGCTGCGCAATATTCATATTTGTACCAGAGGGCAATGTCTCATGAGCCTGCATATTATAAGGATGGGTGGACCTTGTATCGCATTGGAGAAACTTGTATTCAAATGGATAAATCTGTGGAAGCCATCCCTTTTTTAGAGGCAGCGGTTAGATTTGAACCTTTTCAATTGGATTTTCAGGAAAAATTGGGATTTGCATACATGAAAACTGTACAGATTGAAAAAGCAAAAAAAGTATTTGATTTTATCTTGTCAGAAGATCCAAAAAGGACTTTGGTTTTAAATAACTTAGGAAATATTTTCTTGAATGAAAGAAATCTGTCGAAAGCTGCCTATTATATAGAAAAGGCTTTGTCTTTAGATCCTGATTATGAGCCTGCTATCAGGAATAAAGTTATTTTATTGTCTATTCAAATGAAGAAAAAAGAAGCGAAAATCATTTTAGAAAAATACATCAAAAGAAAACCCGATCGTACTGAATTGATTCAGTGGAGTAAGGGTTTTTTGTAGCGAAAATGTTCTTTCTAAAAAATTTACCCCCTGCTATATACAGCAGGGGGTTTACTTTTTTCTAACTCATTGTTATTTGGTCCAAAGATCAAATCGATCCAGATTCATGACCTTATTCCAGGCGTTAACAAAATCTTTAATAAATTTTTCTTTGTTATCCTCTGTGGCATAAACTTCAGCAAGGGCTCTTAACTCAGAATTTGATCCGAAGATAAGGTCTGCCCGTGTTGCTGTCCATTTGACCTTACCTGTTTTTCTGTCTTTTCCTTCAAAAATTTCCTTGTTGTCATCAATGGCAGTCCATTCTGTATTAATGTCCAACAAATTTATGAAAAAGTCATTGCTCAAAGTTTCTTTTTTATCAGTGAAGTAACCATGCTTTGAATCATCAAAGTTTGTTTGGAGCACTCTCATTCCACCTATTAAAACAGTCATTTCGGGAGCTGTTAGGGTGAGAAGTTGAGCTTTGTCAATTAGAAGTGCTTCGGTAGCCACAGTATATTTTGTTTTCAAATAATTTCTGAAACCATCAGCCTGTGGTTCTAATAGGCAAAAAGAATTTACATCAGTTTGCTCTTGGCTTGCATCCATTCTGCCTGCTGTGAAGGGTACTTGTATTTTGTATCCTGCATTTTGAATTGTTTTTTCAATGGCAGCATTTGCACCCAAAATGATTAAATCTGCTAGGGAAACTTTTTTGTCTTTGGAATTGGTTTGAAATTCGGCTTGTATTTTTTCTAGTTTATCCAAAACTTTTTTGAGTTGTACCGGATTATTTACAGCCCAGTCTTTTTGTGGAGCCAGTCTGATTCTCGCGCCGTTGGCACCACCTCTTCGGTCAGAACCTCTGAAAGTTGAAGCCGATGCCCAAGCTGTTTCAATTAATTCGCTAAGGCTGAGTCCAGAGCTCAGGATTGATTTTTTTAGTTTATCAATATCGGTAGCATCTATTAATTTATGGTTCAATGCAGGAATAGGGTCTTGCCATTTTAAATCTTCCTGTGGCGCTTCCGGTCCTAGGTAAGTGGATTTTGGTCCCATATCTCTGTGAGTCAGTTTGAACCAAGCTCTGGCGAAAGCATCAGCATATAAAGAAGGATTGTCTAAAAATTTTTTTGTAATCTTGCCATAGGCACTGTCAAAACGCATTGATAAATCAGTTGTAAGCATGGTTGGTTTGTGCTTCAGATTTGCATCGAAGGCATCAGGAACCTTGGCTTCAGCATCTTTAGCCACCCATTGATGCGCACCTGCAG
>CAZNNX010000040.1:0-20882 GCA_964574485.1 uncultured Saprospiraceae bacterium
GGCAGTATCGTAAAAACTAATTTGAATGGGTACATTTTTATGCAAAATATTAGTTCCCCTTAATTTTTGTTCAATCACACAATCTAAAATAAATTCATTGGATTGAATGGAATCAATTGTTACTTTGTTTACCTCAAAAGCCGAGTACCCAGGCTGGTAAATCCAGGCATCAAAAAAATCAGTCATGTCCTTACCTGTAGCTAAAGTAAGTTGATCCCTGTATTCTGCAGCGTTGATGGCGCTGTATGGAAATGCCTGCAAGACGGATCTCTGCCCGATACCAAAAAGAGAATCACCCAGATAAGCTCTCATATTGTGAATCATGGCAGCTCCCTTGTAGTAAGTATGCGTACCGTAGGTGTATTGGTAAGGAATACCTGAAAGAGTTTGAAATCCTCCATCATCCAAATGAGCTGTTCTGAGAACATCTCTAAAATTAGTTTTTACCTTATCAATAAAAATTTGTCTGCCCAATTGAAATTCACCAAAAAGATGCCCGGAATATTCTGCATTACCCTCTTTGATCCACATGTCATTAGGTTCTTTTAGCGTCACAAGATCGCCCCACCAGCAATGGCCCAGTTCATGTGACATTAAATCCTGATGTCCTGTTGAATTTCCACCTACAGCAGTTGTTCTAGGATAAGCAATACTGGTTGGATGTTCCATAGCACCCTGTGGTGTAATGATATAACCTACTCTTTCCCATGGATATGGTCCCCACCAAAATGAAAGTGCATCAACTGCTGCAGGTAATGTTGAAAATGTATTTTTCATAGCGCTGCTGTCAGCTGATTTGGAAACCAATTGGTAGTTAAGTCCATTCACAACATAATCTACCTGCGCATATTCTGAAACTGCCATATGGCTAATGTAGGTAGTAACAGGTTGATTCATCCGATAAGATCTGATAACTGTATCCAGGCCAACTAGTTGTTCGCCCAGAAAAGTACCTATGGCATAACCTCTTTTAGGAAGTTTTGAACTGATGTTGATACCCATTGTAGCTCTTTCCACAAAATTATCAAAACAAGGAAACCAGCTTCTGCCCATGTTGTAAGGATTTGAATTTAACCCTATTCCTAAATTGTAAGCATAGCTGCCATCAAATTTAAATCCTCCCCAACTGGGATCTGGGGTTGGGCGACCCTGATACCATATTTGAATTGAACTGGTATCGCCCATTTGTAAATTTTGTAGCAGCTGGATATTTAATGTGAGAGAATCATAGGTATAAGCTACATGAGTTTGTTGTTGCTTGATGGAATCAATTTGAAATTTGAGTAAATCAAAAGGTATCATTCCTATTTGATTCATTTTCGAAGTAAATTTTACTTCACAACGGGCATAAATTCTTTGATTGGAAAAATCAATTACAGAAATATCTAATTGATAATCAATGATATCAAAGGTATCACTTCTTTGCATCAAAGCTTTCAACCTTTCAGAAGAAATAGGTTTTGGTGTAGTGTGTTGAAAGCCATGATGACAACCATTGATTCTCGGTTGGGCAGAGGTAAAATGGCAACAGAATAATATGCAAAATAGTAAAAAATAAAAAACCCTCATTTTTGAAATTTTTATAAAGATAACAAAAATGAGGATGAAACAAAAAGCAAGATTTCCTAATGTAATCCTTTTTCAGTTAAATATCTTTCCGCATCAAGAGCAGCCATACATCCCGTTCCAGCAGCTGTTACAGCTTGACGATACACCTTATCAGCAGCGTCTCCGGAAGCAAATACACCGGGTATATTGGTTTTGGATGTGCCCGGATTTGCCACAGTTATATAACCTGTATCATCCAGAGTAATCCATCCTTTAAAAATATCCGTATTTGGTTTGTGGCCGATGGCTACAAAAACTGCTTCCAGACTTAATTCTGTATTTTCCTTGGTTTTATTGTTGAAAAGTCGTACTCCTGTGACCTGATTTTCGCCTAAAATTTCCTCTATTTCAGTATTCCAGTGTACTTGAATATTGGGCGTATTAAAAATACGTTCCTGCATGATTTTAGAGGCTCGCAACTCTTCCTTTCTTACAAAAAGATGAACCTTTGGGCATAATTTAGAGAGGTATGAGGCCTCTTCTGCAGCGGTATCCCCTCCCCCAACAACTGCAACTTCTTTTCCTCTAAAGAAAAATCCATCACAAACGGCACAGGCAGATACGCCATGATTTGTTAGTCTTTGTTCTGAGGGTAATCCCAGCCACTTGGCTGATGCTCCGGTTGCAATTATAACAGAATCTGCACGTAATTCTTCATTTTCCTCTGTCCATAATTTATGTGTAGGTCCTGAAAAATCTACCTTTGAAATCATTACACCGGTATGAATTTTTGTTCCAAATCTCTCTGCTTGCGCTCTTAGATCCTCCATCAACATGGGACCTATTACTCCTTGCGGATAACCGGGAAAATTTTCAACCTCTGTAGTGATCATTAACTGTCCTCCTGGTTCTTTACCAGTATATAAAACAGGATTCATTCCTGCTCTTGCAGCATAAATGGCGGCTGTATAACCCGCAGGTCCTGAACCTATAATAATACATTTGTGATGATTTGACATTTTATTATTTTTATTTAGATTGCAAATATATGAATTTCAAAAAATACATTAAAGTTTTCAAGCCAATGAAAATGGAATCAAAGCCTACTTTAGTTGATAAATCAAAACCACTATAACGATAACGACCTTAACAAAACAGGTATTAGGAAAACATCACATATCAAGGCAGAGAGCAAGGTTGTACTGATTAAAATACCAATGGTTACTGCAGGTGGATTTACAGAAAACAATAAGATTGCAAACCCAAAAAATAAAATTACAGTTGTAAGAGTAACCGCCTTTCCCGTTTCAGTTAAGGTAAGAGATATAGCTTCTTCGGATTGCAATCCTGAAGATTTTAAAATTCGGTATCGTCCCAAAATGTGTATGGTATCATCAACGGCAATTCCAAAAATAATAGTAAATACTATGGCGACACCCGCTTCCAATGGAATGCCACTGAATCCCAAAATAGCACCAGCAATCAGCATGGGAATTAAATTGGGGATCAAGGCTACAATCACCATTTTTAGATTTCTGTAAAGAATTACCATGGTTAATGAAATAATAAGGATGGCAAATAAAAGACCTTGAAGCAAAGAATCCCGTATGTACTCAAGATTTTTATCTACAATTAGCCCTGTTCCGGTCTGCTTGCATTGAATCAAATCAGCATTGATATTTTTTGCAATAAAATTTTCAAGGTCTTTGTTTAATTCTTTGATTTGATCACCTCCAATATCCAATAATCTGGATGAGATTCTCGCAAATTTCTTATCCTTACTCACCAGTAAATGAATGCCACTTTTTTGCTTCAGTTTTTTTAAGAGTTTTTGATATTTTTTAAAATTGGTAGAATCGGGCATCCTGTAATAGTCTGAATTATCACCATGGGAAGCCCTGTTCATTGACTTATAAAATAAGGTCAGGGAAGTTGTTGATTTGATTGCAGCATAAGTCCTTAATTTTTTTTCAATTTTATCAATTTCCAATACGACCTCATAGTCATCAAAATTTTTTCCATTTTGAGGAATAATTGCTATTTCAAAGGGTCTGAATCCACTGAAATTTTTCTCAAAAAAGAAAAAGTCATCTGTAACAGAGGCACCGATAGGTAACATCTTTTCTATTTTAGTATTGGTGTTAATCTGGCTGATTCCCCATAGGCAAACAATAATCAAAAGAATGCTAATGCCTCCTATCCATTTTCTTTTGACAATAGTTATCCTGTTGATTTTAGTAAAAAGAAGATACCAAAACGAGCTGCTTTTTGACTCTCTTTGCCTATATATTTGATTTTTATCGAAGAGCATCAGGAAAGAGGTTGTAAAAAATATTACAGTTAAATAGGCTACCAAAACACCAATTGCCGCATTAATGCCAAAATTTCTAATGGGTTCCAATTTACTGAAAATCAATGAAAAAAATCCCACTGCCGTAGTAAAGGAAGTTAGAAAAACAGATAAACCTATTTCTTTTAATGTAGTGACTATGGCCTCTCTCTGAGATTTATTTTTTTCGAGTTCATCTGTATATTTTGTCATTAGATGAACTACATCTGAGGTACCCACAATGATCATAATAATGGGATAGAGCAGAGCCAGGGAATCTAATGGCTTCCCAATGATGCCGATGATACCACAAAAAATAAACAAACCTACCAAAATGGAAAAGGATGAAATAATTACACCCCAGAACCTTTTAAAAATAAAGGAAAATATAAGCAATACTAAGCTACCCGAAACTAAGGTTGATAAAATAAATTCTCTTGTTTGCATAGCTACCAATTCAGTTTGAAAATTGGCCCTGCCTAAGATATGATAGCCTTCAAATTTATATTTTTTTGCGATCAGGTGTAAATTATAAATTAGTTTTTCAGCAACCTCTTGCTGGATATTATCTATGTTTTTGAAGATAACCACCGTAGTTTTACCATCTTTTGAAACAAATTGATTGATCAGCCTTTCGTCCTTGGTTATTTTTTCCTTGTCAGAAAGCAACAGTTCAGGGTCATCCAAATGTATTGCAGGAATCGATGAAACAGAAAAGGGAGTAATAATGGGATATTCTATTTGAGTGATAGAATTGGATTCGAGGATGGGAAATACCCGAAACTTATTTTTTCCATCTTTCAATACCTCTATGTTTTTGTTCAATTCCCAGGGGCTGCCGCTGCTATCCTGAATTGTAAACTGAATATCTCTCGCTTCAAGTGAAAAGCTTCTCACTTTTTTTAAAAATGAAGCGTCGAAGATTCCATTTTCCCTTTTGATTGCAACCAATAAAAAATTGTCATCTGGCTCAAAATTTTTTTTGAACTTAAAATAAAATTCCAAATCTGGATCACCTTTTGGAAAAAAATCTTCAAAACTAAATCTGAAATAAAGTCTTTGCGAAGCGATGAACAGACTGGCTATGCTTGCGATAATAAAAAAGAATAAAACTGCTTTTGGATGCCTTAAGTGAAACATAAGAATTTGTTGTTTTGAAAAACAACAAAAATTTTCAGCCAATGTCTTTGTGTTTGATTATAATTTCAAAAAAAAATAATTCTCTTATCTTGATCCAAACAATAAACTTCCTACGCGAATCATCGTTGAGCCCTCTTCCAGTGCCAGTTCAAAATCTGAAGACATTCCCATTGAAATTTCTTTAAACAAAGGATTGGAACTAAAATAAGTAGTTTTAAGGTAATCAAATATTTGCTTCAGCCCCCTGAATTCACTCCTGATTAGATCCTGATCCTCTGTAAAAGTAGCCATGCCCATGACCCCCCTGAATTCTATAAATTCATAAGGTGACTCCTTCTGTTTTTTCAGGATTATTTCTACCTCTGATAAATCAAAACCCTGTTTTGTTTCTTCCTGTGCTATGTAAAATTGTAATAAGCAGGATATTTTCCGATTTGCCTTCTTTGCTTGCTTTTCTATTTCATGTAATAGTTTTTCTGAATCTACTGAATGGATCAAATGCACAAAGGGAATAATTTGTTTTACTTTGTTGGTTTGCAGATGACCAATCAGATGCCATTCAATATCCTTGGGTAGATTTTCATATTTCATGCACAATTCCTGAACCTTATTTTCACCAAAAATCTTATGTCCCGCCTGGTATAATTCCATGATGGCTTCTATAGGTTTGGTTTTGGAGACAGCAACTAAACTTGTGTTATACTCGTTTGTTATATCTAAAATCCTTCTTAAAGAATTGTTATGATGCATAAAGATTATCCTTTTTGTTGATTATTATGTTAATTTTGTTTTAATAGTAATGCTATTTTAAATGGACAAGTTCAAAGTTGAGTTAAAATTACAAAAAGATTCTTTTGAAGGTCAACCTTTGAAAAGATTGATACAGTTGTTGAGTTTAGACAGATCGGACATTTATCTCGTAATTATTTATGCGATATTTTCCGGTTTAATAGGTCTATCCACACCTCTGGGTATTCAAGCAATTATCAATCTGATTGCCTTGCAGCAACAAACCAGTTCCTGGGTGGTGCTGAGTTTTTTGGTTGCTTTAGGAGTAGCGATATCTGGATTTATGGTTTTAATGCAGGTTGTTATTTTAGAGGCTTTGCAGCAAAGATTATTTGCCAGAACTGCCTTCGATTTTGCTTACAGATTTCCAAGGCTCAAAATGGAAAATTTGGATGATCAATACGCTCCAGAATTAGCCAATCGTTTTTTTGATACATTAAACGTGCAAAAAGGGGTGCCCAAAATTATCATGGATCTTTCTGCCTCTTCGCTTCAAATATTTTTCGGTTTATTATTACTTGTTTTGTACCATCCTTTTTTTTTAGGTTTTGGTTTGTCCATACTCTTTTTTCTATTTCTGCTTATTTATTTCACATCTGGAAGAGGTTTGAGAGCCAGCTTGACAGAATCCAAATATAAATACAAGGTTGTGTATTGGTTGGAAGAATTAGGAAGAACCATGGGTTCTTTTAAATTAGCTGGAAGAACCCAATATCCACTAGAGAAAACCGATACATTGGTGAATAGTTATCTGGAATACAGAAGAAAGCATTTTAATATCATTCATATTCAGATCTCCTTCTCCATCATCATTAAATCAATTTCAACCCTTGCTTTATTGATTGTAGGAGGCTTATTGGTAATTGATAATCAGATGAATATTGGCCAATTTGTTGCTTCTGAAATCATAGTTATCGTTGTTCTTAATGCCATTGAAAAAATTATCCTAACGCTTGACAATGTATTTGATGTTCTGACAGCCATTGAAAAAATGGGAAATGTAACCGATTTGGAACTGGAGGAAAACAATGGAATGGATTTTGAACAAATAGTGGGTGATAAAGGAATTAGCATCGATATTCAGAATTTATCTTATCAGCCAGAAAAAACAATGCCTCCAGTTTTGGACAATATCAGTTTGAAAATTAATTCCGGTGAAAGAATTTGTATTGCTGGGTTTAATGCTTCGGGAAAAACTACCCTGATTCGTATTTTACTGGGTCTTTATGAAAATTACACCGGATCTATTCTTTACAATGGTACTCCAAGGAAAAATATTAACCTGGCTTCTCTCAGATCTTACATGGGTGATTATGTTACAGAGGAACATCTGTTTAATGGTACTATACGGGAAAATATCTGCATGGGAAGAAAGGATGTAAGTTTGCAGGATATTTTAAACACCTGTAAAGAGGTTAGGCTGGATAAATACGTCCATGATTTGGAATATGGTTTGGATACAGTAATTAATTCCGAGGGTACGGAGTTGTCTCAATCATTGATAAAGAAGATCATCTTGGCTCGTTGTATCATTGACAATCCTAGATTTGTAGCTACAGAACCCTTGTTAAATAATATAGAAACTTCAGATAAGATGGCTTTGTTGAACTTATTAACAGACAAAACCAAACCCTGGACTCTATTAGCTATTTCAAGAAATATTGAATTGGCTAAAAAATGTGACCGTGTTATTGTTTTGGACAATGGAAAAATTATTTTCGATGGTGTTTATGATGAAGTAATACACAAGTCTTATTTCCATAATATTTTTGATACGAATCAACTGAATTAAAATGCTAAATATTTCTGATAAGGTTGTTAAATTTAAAAAGCTTGAAGAGTTTGATTCATTTCAAAAAATTCAAACTTTGAATTGGCCCAAAAGATTATCTCTCTGGTTTACAATTTTACTGATTATGATTTTTGTAATCATGATGTTGCCATGGACACAAACCGTTCGGGCTAAAGGTAAGATAAGTACAATATTGCCTCAGCACAGACCTCAAAATTTATATCCCATTATCCCAGGTCGAATTACAGCATGGTATATCCGTGAAGGAGATACTGTAAAAGCAGGCGACACTCTGCTCCTCTTATCGGAAATTAAAACAGAATATTTCGATCCTTTGCTTATAGAAAGAACGGATGAACAGTTAAACGCCAAATTATTTTCGCAGAAATCTTATGAAATGAAATCTGGTGCTCTGGAAAATCAAATAATTGCTCTGAAAGAGTCATTAAGGCTTAAGACAGATCAGATACAGAATAAAATCAAGCAGAGTCAACTTAAAATATTGAATGATTCTGTCGAAATTGAAGTTTCCAAAGTAGCATATAATATCGCCGGATATCAGTTCAGAAGAGCAGATACAATGTATCAAAAGGGAGTTATATCCCTTGTAAAATGGGAGGAAAAAAGAAATAAAATGCAAGAAACGCAGGCAAAACTTATTTCTGCAGAAAACAAATATCTGATCTCTAAAAATGAATATGGTAATGCTCTTATTGATTTAAATGCGATCAAACAGGAGTATAATGATAAAATTTCAAAAGCAAGTTCAGATAAGTATAGTGCTATTTCTTCTGTCTATGATGCCAGCGGAACAGTTTCTAAGTTGAAAAATCAGAAGCAAAATTACATGACTAGATCCGATAACTATGTAATACTTGCACCTCAGGATGGAATTATTTCAAAAATTTACAAAAAAGGGATTGGTGAAATCGTAAAAGAATCTGAAAGCATTTTAAGCTTCATGCCCAAAGAAGCCGTATTGGCAGTGGAAATGTATATTCGCCCGATGGATTACCCGTTATTGTCAATTGGACTCCCTGTTATTTTTACCTTTGATGGTTGGCCTGCCTTCGTGTTTTCTGGTTGGCCTGATGCCTCTGTCGGAACTTTCTCAGGTCATATTTATGCCATTGATAATGTAACAGATGAGGATAATCTTTTCCGTGTTTTTGTAGAACCTGATACCAATTATATTCATAAAGTATGGCCCAAAGGATTAAGGTACGGAACTGGAGCCGAAGGCCGAATTATTTTGAATGATGTGCCCCTTTGGTATGAAGTGTGGCGTCAGCTAAACGGATTCCCTCCAGATTATTACAATGAAAGTAAAGCGCATGGTCCTAAAATGAAATCTGCTCTAAAACATTTAGCCAAATGAAAAAGCTGATTTTATCTCTCTTTATCTTATTAGCCATCAAAGGTCAAGGTCAGGATATTTTAAGATATAATGACTTTATTCAGATCGTTTCTGATCATCATCCTATGGTGCGGAGAGCCAAACTTTTATTGAACAGAGCTGAGGCCCAACAAATGTACACCAGAGGGCAGAATGACCCGGAATTAAATTCCCAGTGGAATCAAAAACAATTTGATGGTAAAAATTATTTTCAGGTTTTGGATGCTCAATTAAGGGTACCTACCATTTTTGGTGTTGAGTTTCAAGGAGGATACCAGTGGGCTAACGGAACTTATTTGGATGAATCCCTCACCCTACCTGAGAGAGGTCAGGCTTATCTGGCCATTCAAGTTCCCCTCTTACAAGGTTTATGGAATAATGAACGTTTCGTACAATTAAAACAAGCCAAACTTTTAGTAAATGCATCAAAAGCTGAATTGAGATCCATCATCAATCAAGTGCTGTCTGAAGCAGCACTGAATTACCTGGAGTGGTCTTATTTTGTAGCTCAATATCAAGTGCTTGCAGATGCTATTTTGCGTACTGAAGATCAATTTAAAATCATAAAAAATTCATACGAACAAGGTGACTTACCAGCAATTGATACCTTGAAGTCTTTTATCTTGTTACAAGATTATCAAATTCAGCAAAATGACCTGATTCTTTATCTCCAAAAAATGCGCTATCAAATAAATAATTTTCTCTGGACCAAGGACAGTTTACCGCTACAAATAGCTGAAACTGCGAATCCTCAAAATCTCAAGGAAATTTTCATCAACACACCTGATAGCAATACTTTACAATTTTTCCTAGGTATTTTAGATCAGCATCCAGATTTGCAAAATATCCAATACCAAAAAGATATACTTGATTGGGAAAGAAAATTTAAGAATACCAAATTGCTTCCTAAGTTAGATCTGAAATATAATTTTTTGTCTACAGATCAATTTCAATTTTTTACACCCTATGGATTTCAATCTTTTTCAGAAAACTACAAACTAGGTTTTAAATTTCAATATCCAATTCTCATAAGAAAGGAAAGAGCGGATATCATTTTAAATCAAATAAAAATAAAAGAAACGAATCTAAAGTATCAACAAAAAAAATATGAACTTGAAAACAAATACAAGTCTCTGTTTAATGAGCTAAATATCTTAAATAAGCAAAGTTCACAGTACAATATTTTGACATCAAATTATGCCACCTTGGCTGAAGCTGAGAAACTAAAGTTTAGCTTGGGGGAATCAGACTTACTTTTAGTGACAACCAGGGATTTACAATTACTGGAAGCGCAATTAAAGCTTTTAAAGAATTCATTTAAGAGATCCGAGACCCTGATTAAGTGGTTATCAAGTACTGCTCAATTTTATCAAAATTAATTTTATTTTAATCTGTTAACCTATCTTCCTATATTTGTAACAAATACAAGTTCATGGATATTGAGCAAATCAGATTATATTGTTTGGCTAAACCTGAAACCTCAGAGTCATTCCCTTTTGATGAGGATACACTTGTCTTTAAAGTCTGTAACAAAATTTTTGCCTTGGTTTCCTTAGATGAGTATCCACCAAGAATAAACTTAAAGGCAGAACCCGAAAAAGCAATTTTTTTGCGTGATGTTTATCCAGAGATAATTCCGGGTTATCATATGAATAAATTACATTGGAATACCGTAATTTTGGAAGAACACTTACAAAGTAAGTTGATCATGGAATTAATAGATGATTCCTATCAACTGATTGTAAATAAATTAAAAAAGATAGATCAAATAAAAATAAAAGAACAACTCAATTCATCTGATGGCAACACAATTTCCTAGAGGACCTTTTCAGAGTTCTGATCAAAACAAAACACAAAACAAGTCGAATCCTACAACTTCCATGCAAATGAACAAAAGGGAAATCATTGTAATTATAGTTATTTCCATTATACTAATGATTTTTATTGTTTTACAGTGTGGCGGTGAAAACAAAAAAGTTAAGACGACCCAAAAACCAGCAGCTGTTGACAGTTCTGAAATGCTGAGTGAAGAGCAAAAAACAAGGTTGGAGGTTTTAAGAAGACGTTTGTATGTTACAACTGATAGTTTAAAAGCAAGGTCAGGTCCTCACAAAGACTCTTCACTTGTTGTTATTTTACCTTATGGGGCTGAACTTATAGACTTGGGTGAATATAAGAACGAACAAAAAATGAAAATCACTAAAGATTATGAGGCTGTAGAGCCATGGGTGAAGATAAAAACAATGGAAGGGAAAATCGCCTGGGTTTTTGGTGCCGGAGTAAGGCCATATCCTAAGAAAAGATCTAAGACTGCTACCTCTTCCTCAGATAAAACAAAGGACGAGCCTAAGTCAAAATCAAGTGAGGAAAAATCAAAAACGAAGAGTAAGAGTAATTTCAGAATGGATTAAAGATGATTGTACATAGAAATTTAGATCGCTGTAGTTTATTCAAAAATACGATTCTTACAATAGGTTCTTTTGACGGAATCCATTGCGGTCATCAAAAAATATTAGCCCGCATGTTTGAATTGGCTAAATCGAATCATTTAGAAACGGTTCTGCTCAGTTTTGAACCACATCCTAAAATTGCTTTGGCTCATTTAAAAAATGAAAGGGCTCAGATTAAATTATTGAACTCAATTGATGAAAAAATTTCCATTCTTGAAAAAATGGGTTTAGATCATCTCGTTTTGGTACCCTTCGATAAGGATTTCTCATTGCTGAGTCCCGAAGCCTACATAGCCAATTTTCTTTGTGCTCATTTTCATCCCAAAATAATAGTAATCGGATATGACCATCGTTTTGGATTTGAAAGAAACGGTTCAATTGACGATTTTATTTTTTATCAAAAAAAATATAATTACGAAGTAGTTGAAATTTCTAAAAAAGAAATTGATGATATCTCTGTAAGTTCCACTAAAATCAGGAAAGCACTGGAGGCCACTGACATTGATAAAGCAAATAAGTTTCTTGGTTATCCCTATCTTTTATCCGGTGTGGTGGTAAAAGGTGATCAGATTGGTAGAACCATAGGATTTCCAACTGCTAATTTACAAATTGATAATCCATATAAACTCATTCCTCCTGACGGGGTTTATAGTTGCAAGGTTCAAATCAAACAAAAATCTTTTTCGGGAATGCTTTATATAGGCAATAGACCAACACTCAATCTCTTGCTTGATAAAAAAATCGAAGTTTTTTTGTTTGATTTCAATCAGCAAATCTATGGTGAACATATGGTTGTTGAAATTCATGCTTTTATCAGACCTGATCTCAAATTTGCAAATTTGTCTGAGTTGAAAATTCAGTTGCAAGAAGATGAACAAATTGTAAGAACCAACATGACAAAATGATTGAAAATTCAAAAGAGACTGTTGTACTTTTATTAAATTGGAATGGATTGGATTGGTTGCATAAATTTCTTCCAGGCTTAATCCGAAATACATCAAATGTTGATATCATTGTAATTGACAATGGATCAACCGACAGTTCCTTGTCTTACTTGCAAGATTTAGGTTTTGAGCCTTATCTTCAGGAAAATTCAAATCAGTTGCATTACATAGCCTTACCCTCAAACAGAGGTTTTACCGGTGGTTATAACGAAGCAATACAAATGCTTGGAACTTACAAATATCTGGCATTGTTAAACACGGATGTTGAAGTTAGCCCTGATTGGCTTTTGCCCTTGATAGATTTATTCCATTTGCATGATGACCTGGGAGTGGTTATGCCAAAAATTAAGAGCTTTCATCATAAGGATAATTTTGAATATGCCGGTGCCGCAGGTGGGATGGTTGATTTTTTGGGATATCCATTTTGCAGAGGTAGAATCTTTGATCATGTAGAAAAAGATGAAAATCAGTATGACAATTCCTTACAATCCATATTTTGGGCTTCCGGAGCAGCCTTTGTCATCAGAAAAGATTTATTTGTGCAAATAGGAGGCTTTCATACGTATTTTTTTGCGCATATGGAAGAAATTGATTTATGTTGGAGAGTACAAAGAGCTGGATATAAAATTGGCTATGAGTCCAAATCAACTGTTTATCATGTTGGTGGAGGAACCTTATCATATCAAAGTCCGAAAAAGACTTTCCTGAATTTTAGAAATAGTCTTTACATGTTGGTCTTAAATTCTACATCTTTTCCAAAGATGCTAATGACAGTATTTTTTAGACTTATTTTAGATGCTGCGGCAGGATTGTTGTTTTTAAAAAAAATGGAATTCAGAAATATAGGTGCAATCATAAAAGCACATTGGAATTTTTTTTCCAAAATCCCTTTTTTATTGAGAGAGAGAAAGAGAATTAAAAAAGAAATTCAACATTTTTACAATTCTGATCACTCCATACATACAATATTTCCAAGGAGTATCGTTTTTGATTATTATATTTTAGGTAAAAAAAAGTATAGTGAATTAAAGAATTGGACTTATGAAAAAAAATAAACTTAATATTTACTCAACCAATCCAGATTTTAAATGGGAAGAGGAAGAGGAAGAAATTGAAACCATAGCCCCCCAACAACAAAAGCTAAGGGTTGGTATAGACAGAAAACAAAGAGCTGGTAAAGAAGTGAGTCTGATTACCGGTTTTATTGGGAAAAATGAAGATTTGGAGGATCTTGGTAAATTATTAAAATCAAAATGCGGTGTAGGTGGATCGGTTAAAGAGGGTGATATCATAATCCAGGGAAATCACGTTGAAAAGATTATTAAAATATTGATTGAACAAGGTTTCAAGAATACAAAAAAAACAGGAGGATCCTAATGAATTTATTTTATCTCAGTTGTTATCTTTGGATGGGCATTGCTTTGCTTACTTTTTTTGCTCTTCAGCATATTATTGCACCTTTTGGAAGACATCACAGAGAGGATTTTGGACCTACCATTAATGCCAGATTGGCTTGGTTTATTATGGAGATAGTTTCACCGCTTACTTTTTCTATCTTTTTTTTAACGGGTATTAATTCCCCTACTTTAGTCATGTGGATTTTCTTTCTTTTGTGGAACATACATTATATAAATCGTAGTATTATTTATCCACTGAGACAAAAAGCAACTGATAAAAAAATGCCCATAGCAATTATGTGGTCAGCCATAGCTTTTAATTTCATTAATGGTCTATTGAACGGTCTGTATCTGGGGTGGATTTGTGATACAACCAAGTTTTCAAATGAATGGCTTAGCGATGAGCGATTTATGATAGGAATTATTGTTTTTGTTATCGGAATGTTCATTAATATTCAGGCAGACAATGTCTTACTTTCCTTACGCAAACCCGGCGAAACTCATTATAAAATTCCAAAAGGCGGCTTGTTCCATTGGGTATCTTGCCCTAATTTATTGGGGGAAATGATTGAATGGACAGGTTTTGCACTTATGGTATGGTCTGCCCCTGCCCTATCCTTTGCCATCTGGACAACTGCAAATTTACTGCCCAGAGCAGTTGCCCACCATCACTGGTATCAGGAAAAATTTGGGAAGGCTTACCCTAAAAAAAGAAGAGCAGTCCTGCCTGGTATATTATAAATCGAAGATTTTTAAGATTTTTCTTTGATTTTATCGTCTAAAACTTTGATTCTATATAATACATGAAGATAGTATGATTCTTGGTGTTGACTAAATAATACATATTCCTTTTTTTTTAAGGTAATTTTGCTTTTCTAAACTGAATTTATGCGTCTATTTTTTTTATTTTTTCTCGGCATTTTACTTTTCCCTATTGCTGCTCAAGCACAAAACTTTCAAGTCAAGGGTGTTGTAAAAGATAGTATTAGTGGGGAAGCTTTGGCTAACAGCAGTATTGCCTTTATTCCAATGAGGGATAGCTCAGGAATTCAGGGCACAGCTTCTGATCTGAATGGGATATTCTCCTTTGATCTGAAGCAAGGAATGTATAGAATGCAGGTGAGTTATACAGGGTTTAAAACCTATGTCAGACCCCTCAGAGTTCAATCAGATATTGATTTAGGTACTATTCTTTTGAGTGAAAATATATTGACAGAAGTTCAGGTGCAGGGGCAGGTTACAAGTTCAGTATTGAAAGGAGATACATTAGAAATGAATGCCAATGCTTATAAGACCAATCCGGATGCAACGGCTGAAAATTTAGTAGAGAAAATGCCTGGCATAACTATCCAAAATGGAAAAGTGCAAGCCCAGGGGGAAGATGTTAAACAGGTATTGGTTGACGGAAAACCTTTTTTTGGAAATGATCCCAATGCTACTATGAAAAATTTACCTGCTGAAATGATTGATAAAGTTCAGGTTTATGATCAAGCTAGCGAGCAATCCAGGTTTTCAGGTTTTGACGACGGTAATACCAGCAAGACTATAAATTTTATTACAAAACCTGAGTTTCGCTCAGGTACCTTCGGTCGCGTTTATGCTGGCGGTGGATACGATGATGAATTTAAACCAGGAGGCGAGAGATATAAGGCCGGTGGCGTTTTAAATTCATTCAAAGAGAATAGAAGAATAACAGTTTTAGGTCAGTTCAACAACATAAATGAACAAAATTTTTCATCTGATGATCTGGCAGGTGTTATGTCCGGATCAGGCGGTGGAATGGGTGGTGGCCGTGGTGGAATGAGCGGCGGCGGAGGCAGAGGTTCATGGGGTGGTGGAAATAGTAATATCGGACAGTTTTTGGTGAATGATCAGGGAGGTATTACCTCAACCAATGCCTTTGGTGTTAATTATTCTGATAAATGGGGCAAAAAAATTGATTTTTCCTCAGCCTATTTTTTTAATTATACAGATAATTTAAACACGAGTTTTTCAGATCAAAACTATATCAATAATTCAGATTCAGGATTGGTATATTCAGAAATTGAAAATACCCGGTCAAAAAATATGAATCATAGAGCTAATTTCAGACTGGAATATAAAATAGATGAAAAAAATAATCTGGTTGTTGCTCCTCGATTTAGTCTGCAATGGAATGAAGGTCAAAGTAGCTTGAATTCTGAAACAAACAAACTATTAAGTTTACTTAACCAAAGTAACAGGGAATTTAACTCAAAAAGTTTTGCATGGACTTTAAACAATGCCATAACTTATAGTCATTCCTTTCAGAAAAAAGGACGTTCTCTGACTATCAATCTAAATAATGACCACAAAAATTCAGAAGGAAACAGCATTTTACAATCTGTAAACAACTCTGCATTTCTTAATGACACTCTAGACATAAACAGCAATCTGGATCAGTTTGAAACTACCCTCTCCACTCGTTTTGAGTATGCCGAACCATTGGGTGAGAAATCACAATTGCAATTTATTTATAATCCCTCCTACAGTTTTAATGATGCCGACAAGAAAACTTTTTCCTACAATTCAGTGTCAGAGTCTTATGAACAGTTAGACACTTTCCTTAGCATTTTCTCTACCAATAATTATCATATTCAGAATGCAGGTTTGGGTTGGAGATACAATGATGAGAATCTTAATGTACAGGTTAGAGCACAGTTTCAATGGTCCTCTCTTTTTGTAGATCAGACCTACCCGAATATTTTTACCAACAGATATCAATTTTATAATGTGCTGCCCTTTGCTTCGCTTCGGTACAAAATATCTAAGACAAAAAATATTAGAGCATTTTATCGTTCCAGCACAAATGTTCCAACTATAAATCAGTTACAGGAAGTTGTCAATAACAGCAATCCCGTGCAGTTGATCTATGGAAATGCTTCTCTTCAACAAGAAACCTCACATCGTTTTAACATTCACTATACAGCGCCAAATCCTGAGAAAAATACCACATTGTTTACAATGATTTCACTGAGCTATACAGATCAGTTTATTGGTTCAAATAATTTCATCGCATCAAGTGACACTTCTGTTTATGGCGTATTTTTAAGTCGAGGCAGTCAAATTACCCGACCGGAAAATCTACCCAATCGTATTTCTATCAGCTCATTCTCAACCTTCGGTTTTCCAATTAAATTGCTCAAATCAAATCTAAATCTTAATTTAAATCTGATTTACAATCGAACTCCAAGCAAGATAAATGATAATTTAAATTATGCACAAACACCGAATGCTTCCTTTGGCCTGACTTTTAGTTCTAATATCAGCACTAAATTGGATTTCACACTTTCATCAAATACCTCTCTGAATGCCAGCTTTAATAGCTTAAATGCAAGCTTGAACAGTCAATTTTTAAATCAAAATTCTAAATTCAGATTGTATTGGAATCCATGGAAATCTTTAGTATTCAGAACAGATCTGAGCCATCAGTACTATTTTGGTCTGAATGATGGGTTCACTCAAAATTTTCTGCTTTGGAATGCCAGTATTGCAATGAAAATATTCAAAAATCAACAAGGGGAAATAGCATTTACCGTCTTTGATATCCTAGGTCAAAACAACAGCATTTCCAGAAATTTTACAGAAACTTATATTGAAACCAATATCACAAATTTACTTCAAAGATATTTCATGCTTCAATTCACTTACAAATTCAAACCCAAAAAAGGTGAAATGCAAATGGATAAGGAAAAAGAAGAATTGGAGCGATATCAAATGTATAGAAATTACAGAGGTGGACAATAATTCAATTTTTTTTCTGAAAAAGTAAAACGCCGATCAAACTACTCCCAAGTCCCCCAAATAAGGGAATATAAGTTTCTTCAAATCCGATGGATAAGAGCAAAATCCAGATTAGTAATCCACTTAACATGGATGTAATTATACCCTTTGCACTCGTTCTCGGGTAGTAAATTCCAAAACAAAGCGGAATAAAAATAGAAACCAAAGACATAGAAGAGGCGTTTGATGCTAATTCGTAAACAGATTGATTTCCCAAACTTAACCACAATGAAAGCATACTTACAATCAAGATGGATGCTCTTAACAAAATTAAATGTTTTTTATCCGAAAGCTTGCTAAACAAGGGTTTTAAAAGGTTTTCAGATAGTACGGAGGCAGGAGCTAAAATAGCTGCACTGGTGGTTGACATAACTGCTGAAAATAGCGCTCCGAATAAAATGATTTGTAAAAACAGGGGTGCTTTTAGGAATAAAGTCGGCATAAATAATTCTTTTTGACTTTTAATCTGAGGCAGAATCTCTGGGTAGATAAAATTTCCTATCCAGCCAATGAATAAGGGCAACAAGGCTATGATTAAAAATAAAATGGCAGCGTAAAGGGTTGAATGATAAGCTACTTTTTCATTTTTTGCAGACATAGTTCTTTGAAAGATATCAGGCGATGGTATAGAGCCTAATCCGACAATCATCCATGATTCTGTATAACCCAAAATGGAATGTGTATTATAATCGGGAATAAAAGAAAAAAAGTCAGGCGCTGATTTTTGAATATAAAAATCAAAGGAGTCAACCTGAGGAATTAGAAAAAAAACAAAAAGAATAAGTCCGCTAACGATGAAAATACTTTGTATGAAATCAGTTAATATATTAGACCACATGCCTCCAAGTACTGTATAAAAAATGACAATTACCGCACCTGCAATTATCGTTAAAGTAATATCAACTTGCATATGGGATTCTATTAAAACTACTTGTAAAATATTTCCCATAGCCACATATTGTGCAGCGATCCAACTAAAATAAGAAACGGATAATATCAATGCTGATAAGGTTTCGGCTTTTTTCCCATATCGGATGCCAAAAAAATCACATAGTGTTCCTAAACCCATTCTATATAATGGTCTTACAAAAAAAAGAGCTGTTAAAAACAAGCATAGGGATGCTCCAAATGGTTCTTTTATTACTGCCATAAATCCTCCTTCTGCAAATAAGACAGAGCTGCTCAAAATCGTTTCAGCTCCAAACCATGTGGCGAATAAACTAAAAAGTACAAGATGAGTCGGTTGACTTCTGCTGGCTAATATAAAGTCTGTAGCATTTCTTACTTTTTTTACTGAATAAATTCCAATTGAAATTTGAATCAATAGAAATACTATTATCGAAATAAGTAATATCATTGTATGAATAATGAAAATTATGGGTACAAGATTACACATTGATAAGAAAAAAGCAACAGATAATTTAGAAAGATTTTTAAAGAAAATAAATCTTCAAAAATTTCGCCCGCATTTTAAAACGCATCAATCAATTGCAATTGGCCAGTGGTTTTTATCCAGACAGATAAGCAAAATTACAGTGTCTTCCATTGAAATGGCTGTGTATTTTTCAAAACAATGGTCTGATATCCTGATTGCTTTCCCCATTAACCTGCTTGCTATCGACAAATTGAATACCATTGATAACAATGTAAAAATTAGTATTCTTGTTGATCAGGGCACTCCAATTTTAAAGCTGGATAGTCTGTTGAAAAGAAATACGGATGTTTTTTTGAAAATAGATGCAGGTTATGGAAGAGCTGGATTTGATTATGATGATCTGAGCCTTATAGAAGATACAATTCAACAAATTAATTCATCAAAAAACCTGACTTGCAAAGGCTTCCTTGCTCATTTTGGTAATACTTACAAGGCTAAGGGCAAGCAAGAAATTGCAGAAATATATCAGCTTCAAAAAGACAGACTACTTAATTTAAGGTCCCAAATGGCAGCTCTGTTACCTCATTGTATCATTTCTATCGGCGATACACCCTCCTGTTCTGTCTTGGATAACTTTGAAGATATTGATGAACTCAGACCAGGAAATTTTATTTTTTACGATCTGATGCAGGAACAAATAGGTTCCTGTGCATTAAAGGATATAGCTGTTTATGTGAATTGCCCTATAGTTGCAATTCATATCAAAAAAAAGCAAATTGTAATACAGGGAGGCGCTATTCATTTTTCTAAAGAATCACTTTTGATAAATGAGCGAACTATTTATGGCAGATGGGCACATGAGGAACATGAAATTTATCTTAGTTCAATTTCTCAAGAACATGGTATCTTGGATTTTAGCCAACATCCTGAGCTCTTACTGCAATTTAGCGTCGGGGACAGCCTTTCCATATGGCCAGTTCATTCTTGCCTGACAGCTGATATTTTAGGTCACTATTTTGATGAGGATGGGAATCAGTTAGATCATTTCAAAACTAATAATTATGAGGCTTAGTCATATCTTTTATATTATTTTTCTTTCTGCCGCCTGTTCAAAATCAGAATGTGAAGCCTCAAAAGAACTGATGCAATTATCGGCCAGTCATGGACTAGGTTATTGTGATCAATATAAAAAAGCCACTGATGGCGACTTTGAATCCTGGTTGAAATTATTGAGATTCTCATACAAGACTGATCAGGAGATTGCAATTGAACATGGAATATTATTCACCAAACTTTGCTTCAAATTAAAAGATGCTGCACTTGTATCCTTTGTATTGAAAATAGATAATCAACAAGCACTTTTGATACTGGAATTATTTCAGACCTACGAAGCCTATGAAGAAGATCCATTAGGAATTCAAGATGAATTACCGGTCACCTATCAATTATTACAAAAAATAAAAAAGCTTATATGAAAAATCTGGTCGTATTAAGTGGAGCCGGGATGAGTGCTGAAAGTGGCATCAGTACATTTAGGGATGCCAATGGACTTTGGGAGGGACATGATATTTATGAAGTAGCCTCTTGGGATGGATGGATGAAAAACCCTTATCTTGTACTGGAATTCTATAATAAAAGAAGAGCACAGTTGAAAACAGTAGAACCCAATGAAGCGCATTTGATATTAGCGGCACTTGAAAAAGAATATAATGTACAGATTATTACCCAGAATGTTGATGATCTTCACGAAAGGGCTGGTTCAACCCATGTTTTACATTTACATGGAGAACTAAGGAAGGTAAGAAGTACCATTGATGATCAACTAATCTATACGCATACGGAGGATTTGCATTTGGGTGATCTGTGTGAGATAGGAAGTCAGCTCAGACCTCATATTGTTTGGTTTGGAGAGGCTGTACCC
>CAZNNX010000041.1:0-20560 GCA_964574485.1 uncultured Saprospiraceae bacterium
GAGTCGACTTTTTTATGAAGAAATGGCTGTGCCGACTGAAGCTGCCTGTGGCGCATGTTTGTCGGCCTATTACTTTCACAAACACTTATGGGAAGATGCGAAGCAAATAGTTTTTATTGTGTGTGGAGGTAGAAATTTTAGTATGAAAGATTTACAATCAGGATCTTAGTTTGATTTGAGATAAACTTTTAGCAAAGTGAATAATTATGTTTTTAAATCGAACTTTTTTAACAAAAAGAAGCCAAAGCAAGAACGTGATGCAAATTAAATTTCTACTGGCCAGTCTTTTTTTATTTTTCTCTTCAGTTCCTCTGTATTCACAATATGGGGTAGAGCTGCTTGCAGGTCCGGCCTATATGATTAAAAATCATCCTCGTTTTCCCCTGCTCACTCATTTGCCTTATCAGATTCAATTGAATCTTAATATGAAAGGGACTCAAAGATGGAAGGCGGTTTATCCTAAAGCTTCCTGGGGTATTTCTCTGCAGTTTCAAGACTTTGGAGGAAAAGAAAATCTGGGATTTGGTTTTGGGTTTTTACCTTATTTTACGCCAGAAATTTTCAAAAAAGGTCCCTTGCAGGGAAGAGTAAAGTTAGGACTTGGTTTTTCAATACTGAGTAAATATTTTGATCCATTTGAAAATCCTTCCAATATTGCGATCGGTTCAACATTAAATGCTTTTGGCTTGGCGGCTTTTCAATTGGAATGGAAATTAAGGAAATGGTCTCCCATATTGGAATTAGGGGTAATTCATCACTCCAATGGATCTGTGTCACCACCTAATCTGGGATATAATTTGCCTTATCTGTCCATAGGGCTCAAGTATAATTGGGGGAAAAGCAGTCAGGATTCAATTCTTCCAAGTAAAATATCCATCAGGCGATTTAGTTTTTTCATTCAGCAGGGTTTGGGTATACAGGCTCCTCAGCCCAGAAGTGCGTTATTTCCTGTTTTATACAGTAGTGTGGGATTTCAATGGAATTATAAAGTTGAGGCTCAGTTAAAAGCTGGATTTGACATTTCCTATAAGGAAAGTCTCTATCAAGAATCCAAGGCAAAAGGATTTCAAACCGCACGTTCAGATTATCTGAGAGCTGCTTTTTTTGTAGGTCATGAATGGTTGTTTGGAGCCATCGGTTTTCAGGTTCTGACCGGTGTTTACCTGCATACTCACCCTGGCATGAAAAGCATTATTCTGACGCAGGTGGGTTTGAATTATTATCCTAAAAATACCTTTCTGTATGCCAAAAATCAGATTTGGATAGGGGCACATATCAGGGCTTACCTGGGGCTGGCAGAATTTGCCTCCATACAGGTTGGATACAGATGGTAGCTACAAACGGAAAAAGGGAATGAATCGAGCTACTTTTTTCTGATAGTCTTTGTATTCGGGATATTTTTCTGCAGAAATCTGTTCTGAAAAGTCAGAGCTGCCCTTAAATAAAATAATCAATAACAAAGAACCTGGCATTGTCCAATTAATCCATTCTCCGGTAGCCACAACACTAAACAAGTAGAAAACTACCCAAATGGCCTGCTCCATCGCATAGTTGGGATGTCTGACAATTGACCATAGTCCCGTTTTCACAAAGCCATGGCTGTATTCCCCTAAAGGCTCATTGGCGGCAATTCTTCTGTACTTTTCTGTTTGAAATTCATACTGTTGTTGATCAGCAATATATTCAATGACCACAAATAAGATGAATACAAAGGCCAGTAGATAATCTATCCAGGACAGAGAAGGAGCAGCTTCTGTCAAACCAGACAGAATGGGTACAGTAAATAAAAATATCAAGGCGTTTTGGTAAGCACAAATAAATAAAAGATTAAAAAGCATCCAGATCCAGGGGTTTTTAAATCCTGGTTTTGCCCGCAAAATAGCCCATCTATAATCTTCTTCCCCTTCCCAAAATTTCCAGGTGTATGCCCCTCTTCTCGCAAAATTGTAGGTCAATCGTATCCCCCAAATGCTCACCAAAACACTCATCAAAACCATCCTAGGTTCAAAATCACCTAAATAAGTCATATGCCATACATAGTAAATTGGTATCAGACTCCAAAGTTTATCTACCTGAGAATTGTTTTTTGTTATTTCTCCTACTACAAAGCAATAGGCTGTCACCAAACCTAATGAGATTCCCATAGTTTGTAAAATCATATATTGTAATTCATTGATAGAACTCCCGTAATAGAAGGACACAAAAGGAACAACAATGATGGTAAGTATGAGTATGATAATGGTTAATAACATATGATTTATTGTATTCAGGTTTAATTATTTGAAAGCAGAAAATATCATTTCTATTGTTTCTGTTTGGTCTTGAGCAAAAATATGTTGTTGTAGCTTTGAACTCGACTCAAAGGTAAAGTTAATACTTTGCTGGAAAATCTGATTGAGCTCCTTTTGAATTTCCTCCCTTTTTTCAGTGCTAAGTTGTTCTGGAATGATACAAAGTATTTGTTTCTTTTGAATGCTGCCCCATTTTTCCAGACACTTTTTTTGTATGGATTGCCAATGGTCCAAAGTTGATTGCTTGGATCTTATATAGGTAAATTGAAGTTCTTTCTTTTTGGACAGGTCAAAATCAAGAGGAAACAGTACTAAACTATCCCAATCCGATTGTGTATGATTTGATGTGGGCAAAGGAAGGCAAAGTGGTAAATAGCCATCTTGTGAAATGAAATGGAGCGAAGATTGGGTTCTGTTTAGGTAAAGGGATTTAAACCCATCCTTTGAACTAAAATAAAATGAATCTATGTTCTCCCTACCCGATATATAAGTTTGTATCGAACAGGGTATATTTTCATTTTTCGCATTTAGAACTCTAAAATTATGATACTGGATCTGGTAAGGCCCCCATTTTTTGGGTAAAGATATTTTATAGAAATCAGTTTGTTCTTTGCCCATATAAGACAATTTTTTGGGTAGAATGATACTGCTTTGAGTGATTGTGAAACCCTGTTCGTGTTTTTCAGTGTTAATTTCCTTGCCTAGATTCAGGGGGGGAGACCAACAGTTCCAACAACTATCAGACAATCTTTTGCTCATGAAAATATCAAGACCACCCAAACCGCCATGGCCAGAAGAAGCAAAAAAGAGGGTCATCATATCCGGCGCTATGATTGGGTTCAATTCAGTAAACCTTGTATTGATTTGAGTCCCTAAGGATTGGATGATACTATATTGACCCAGGCTGTCCTTACATGCAACATACAAATCAGAGGCAGGAAGGTCTTCTCCATGGTAGTTTTCTGGTCGATCTCTTGCATGTAAATCCATATTTTCTTTCCGGATGCTACTAAAAACAATGGCTTTTTTGTCATAAGTCATGCTGGCTTCCCCTTGCCAATCTCCTGTTTTATTGATTTGGGTGAGGGGAATTGGTGCGGTCCATTGATTTTCTTTCCCAGTTGAAAAAAACAATTCTCCATCTTTGTATAATAATAAAGTTTGGCCATCTGCAGAAATAGAAAGCGGTCTTTCGGTACTATTTTCTGAAGAAATATTTTTCTGTAACTGAGGTTTAGTCCATTTGTTTTGATTCCATTCTGTCATGTAAATGTCCTGGTCCCCCAGTTCTTCATCCAAGCTACCCTGGCTAAAATATAATTGTCGGCCATCGGCACTGAAGAGAGGAAATTGTTCAGCATATTTGGATGAGTTGATAACTTCATTTAAGGGTATAAGGCTCAAATTTTCAAGGCTATCAGAAAGAATTTCAACTAAATTGTTCCATTTGGGATGATCCCGAAAATAGGGGGCATAGGCCTGAATCTTCGATAAAGCCGCATTAAAATCTTTTGTTTTTATATCAGGTGAGATCATTTTTTGCAGGGCAAGGAATGATTTTTCATAACGAGGGGCGGCCTTTTTAATGAAGGAATCATAGGTGAGGGAGTCATTTGGATTGTAGGTAAATTCTGTCATTAAAAATCTACCTTCCGAGGCCAATTGAAAATCAGATCTTTTGATACTATCGAAAGAAAGGTCGTCGAATTGTTTGTAAAATTTTTCAATAGTAAAATATTCTCCGTCTGAAGTATAAATTTTATGAAGGTAGGGCAGAAACTTAGCTTTCTTTTCAGCCTTCATTTTTTGCAAAACATAAACCATAAGTTGTATCTGATCCTGCCTCGAAGCCATACTCCACAAACTATCCAGCGCTTGGTCTATCCTTGGGTTTTGTGGATAATTTTCAATGAAATACAGGTAAGATTCAATATGATTGTTTTGTGTGTTTTCCTGATATTCGAGTAAATACATTCTTTGTAGCGCCTGATCTTTTAGTGGTGATTTTGGATTCTTTTCAAGAAAGAGTTTTATTTCCAGACTGCTGTTCATTTGTGCCAGACCTTTGGAAATCAAGTTATTGATCTTTTGTTTGGCAAGTTCTACCTGTTTGGCTTGAGGGTATTTGGTAATAAAGTCATTGAATGCCTCTACTGTGTTTGATTGTTGAGCCTGTACGAAGGCTAACTGATTTCTAAACTCAAGTGCTTGCTGAAACTGATTGGAAAAAGGATAGTTATTGAGAAAATGATCAAATGCTTTCAAGCTATTAGCGGCCAGAGCTTTACTAAATGCAATGGAGTCTCTTTTCAGGATAACCATATTTTTTTGCTTGGCATTGGGATAAAGCGTAATGAATTGATTCAAGGCGTCCAAGTCTTCATTGCCTTGCAGATTCTGGAAAGAAATCAGATGCAGGTTTTCCTGGATTTTTTGTCTGAATTCAAAGGGTGCCGTATTGAAATATGACAAATAGAATTCCATTTGTTGAATGTTTTGGCTTTTCATAGCTTCAGTAAAAGCAACCAAACAAATGGAATCATGCAGTAGATTGAATTGTAAGTTATTGATGGAAAGCTCTGCGCAATATTGCAATATTTTTTTATCAGTACATTGTTGGAATCTTTTTTCTGCGCGCTGTAGAAATTTATAAGCTTCGCTGACACTGTATTGTGGATTTTCATTATCCATAAAATAAAGTATTGCAGCATATGGAAGTGTTATGCTGCTGCTGTCATTGTCCAACAACGGAATCATGTTTTTTTCTACCCATTTGTATTGTTTTTTTTGGACAGAGGAAATAAATCGATCTTGACCTACAGCACCTGTACAAAAGAAGAGGGACAAAATAAAAAGAATATATTTCATAAGACTATCTGTTATTTCTCAAGAGTTTTGGCCCAACCCAGAGCCAGAATCCTGAAAGAGAAAAAAGGATGAGTGACGATGCTACCAAGGTTGTAAAGAAAAGTTTGAACCATTCCGTTTCGTTTTTTAAAGCATAATCAATAAATGAACCATCATGTAATTTTTCTATCCAATCAGAGTACCTCAGCTGATCGCTCAAAATTTTACCTGAAGTTCCATGTATTTGTATCTCTCTAAAAGATGGCTTTGCAACTACTTTATATATTCCTTCACTATATCTGATTTCAAATCTGTCAATTTTTTGAGTTTCTCTTGGGTATTCTTTTTTAAAAAAAGATGCTGCAATAAGATTAATTTGTTTGGGACTTAGCCACAAGTCATTAGGGTGAATCTGAGTTCTTTGGGTAGTTGGTAGCAAAAGACCTCCACTGTTTTTTTTCCAGCCCAGCAATAAACCCGTGACAGCAACCCATACTAAAATAGCAAAGAGGAAGATTCCCAGGAATCGATGAAATGTTCTGGTTTTTCGCAAGATTATGACTTGATTGCCTCTGGAAATTGACATTTTAAAACAGTTTGTATTTTAACTTGTTACAAATATAGTTGAAAGATTGTTTGTCAGAAAAAATAAATATATGTTCCATTGGTTTAAAAAAGATCCGATTAAGGATTTAGAAAAGAAATACTTGCAAATGTTGGAAGAGGCTAGAGACATTCAGAGATCAGGTAACCTGAGAGCCTATGCCACTAAGCTGGATGAAGCAGAAAAATTACAAGAACAAATAGATCAGTTGAAGCGATCTGCAAAAAAAGACTAAAATTGTATGCTTAAGACCCGGGCAAGGGCCAGTCTACCATAATGAATTTAGACATCCATCCATACCTTACAAAGGTAAATGCCCAGGGTAAAGTTTTTAATAAGATGTCAAATGATCCTCGTTCTACTTTTAACTTCCAGCGATCGGTGTCTTCTTTAATCTGCCCCTCTCGTATCAGAAAAGTCCCTCTCAAGGCATCTACCGTCATCGTTTTCATTCTTTCCCAATTTTGAATTGATCCTGAAAGTAAGGAATCTGCAGTTTGCAGTTCTACATCTGTAAAATCCACAAATAGAGGCAGTGGTGTGTTCAAGGGAATTCCACACATGATTTTATTCAATACCAATTCATTTTCCGGGTGCTCCTTTTTCCCATTTACCATATATTGAAGTAATAAAGCTGCTCTTATCTGTTTCTCTTCTGAGACGAACTTGTTTTTTTCTACATAGCCCAAACTTTGAAATAAACGACCAATAAAGGGATGCAAAATCACTAATCCGGCATTTGAAACCATCAGACTGTCTTCTATTGGTTTTTCTATGGGTTTTTCTTCTTTAGGTTTTCTTTTTTTGTGTAGTTTTTGATGTACGGCTTCTCTCTTCTTCTCAATCAATGTTTTAATAGCTTCAATTTTTTCTCGAATTGCCCTGAGTTTTTCTTGTTTTTTGATTTGTTCCGCTTCAAGCCACTTTTCTTTTTGCATTTCTATTTCAAATCGAAGTAAATTGTAATAATCATTTATTTTTCTTTTGAACTGCTTTATTTCTGAGCCAAGAAAATCAGAATTTTCCAATACAAACCATTTTCTCATTTGGTCTTGTCCCCTTAGTTCGTCAATTATTACTGACTTTGATAATTCATTGAATTGTTGAAGCTGATTTGACTTGCTTATTTCCTCATATATCTTTTGTCTGTATTCAAGCTCCTTTTGCAAATCCAGGTAGAATCTTAACATCAATGATTTTTCTAATTTTACACTAATCTTCTGATCAGAAGCCTGCATAAAATCTTTAATCAGCTGCTCTGTTGTGCTTGAAGTCGGAGCTGTAAAGAGAAATCCCTGATCTGTAGCTGTAAGATACTGCACTACATCCTCCCATTTTTCTGATTTGGTCTCCAGCTGAATCATTTGCTTCAATTCTGATCTTTTCTCCTTGCTAAACCATAAGTCAAATGGATCATCAGAATTGGTTAGCGATATTTTTTTTCTTTTGAACCTCGGTAGTTCTTCTCTTTCTAATTCTTGCCATTCTTTTTCCCATTCTTTCTGTTTGTATTCCCAAACCTGTAAATCCATAGGTGTGGAGGCCTCAGCGATTTCGATTTCGGCCTCTACCTGTATCAGATTTCGTTCCAGAGCTATTTTTTTAAGAAAATCTGCATCTTGCAAAGCTGCTAATTCATTTTTTAACTCTTTTTGTTTTTGCTCTAGTTTTGACATGGCTTCAAACCAATCCAGACCAGAAAAATTGCTTTCAGATTGTAACTGCTGTTGCTCCCAAAGTACTTTGAACATTTGGTTTTGGCCCAATAACTGCCATTCCGACTCAAGGTATTTGATATTCGTCTCCATGTTTTTTTGTGTGAGCGGATCTGTTTCCCTTTGCACCTTTTTCTTCCAACTTTCCAGTTCGAAGCTAATGAGTTGATGGAGTAGATTGGTTTTTATTCTACTTTGATTTTCATATATGAATGCTTTCCATTCTTGTAAAATAGCTTCCTCTTTTCTATTGGTTCCTTGTTGATGCATTTGCAACCAATCTTCGATCAACAATATGGGTTTCCAATTTTCTTTGTGGCGCTCCAGGGATTTCCATAAAACAATTCGGACATTCTTCCACCATTTGTTGGGGAGAATTTGCTGCATATCTTTTTCATATTTTGATGCCAGAACAGCCTTGTTTTTGAAGGTCAGGATTAAAATTTGATTGAAATTAAAATCATCCAGGTATTGCACGAGGGCATTGATCACCGATTCTGATTTCTGACTTTGTAAAATCAACTGTTCGACCCATTCAGCTTGTTTTTCCATGAGATCTCTGGTCCACAAATTGATACTTTTTTGAAAATCTATTTCATTTTGTACAAGAGTAGTGGGAATTTTTCCTGTTTGGATAAATTGGTCAAACCATTTTAATAGATCTGATTCACTATAAATGATATCTTTTTCACTTAGACTTTGTAAGATTTTAATTTGTTTGATCTCCTCATCCATTCTAGGGATATCTTCATCTTTTCTTATCGAATCAATCAAATCAGTAAATAAATTGATTTGAAAAGCTTCATGGTGACTCGCCAGATTGAATAAATAGCGCAAAATATCGCTGGGTAATTCTTGAAAAGATTTTGAAAATAAGAGAATTGACTGTTTTACAAATCCTGCTGCTTTGTTGTTATGAAAAGCGGATTCCAGTAAAATGGGCCAGATGCTCGAGTCAAATTGACCTTGGCTCAGGTTTTTTAGAATTTGTGACTTTTGCAATTCCCTAAAGAGCAGCAATAAATTGGGAATCATACCGCCAAAATCCGGGAATAATCGAATGCAAAGTTCTGTAAGCAAAGTTTCAGGCAGTTGAATCGATAACCTCTTCCAAATTTCAGAGATATGTCTAAGTTTGAAGACTAAATTTTTGAACTTATCGGGTTGATCCCTGAGCAGTTTTTCTATAATCTGGGTTAATTCTTTTTCCTTGAAATCATTTGCCCACCAGGGTAATGATCCATATTGAAGGTAAAATATGAGCAAATCCTGTATCGATTTCTCATTTTTTGTCAGCTCCTCTTTTTCAAATGAATCAGTAGGTTTGCCAGTCAGTATAGTTTTTCTGATTTTATCAATTTGATTGAATTGCAGGCTGATTTTCTTTTTTTCAGAGGAAGACTTCTCTGTTTTTTGCTTTTTCTGAAATTCTTCAAATTGAATACGCAGGTCTTTGTATTTTTCTTCCAGAGCTTCCATCAAAGCCTGAAAACTGGGCGTCTCCAAAGCTCTTTTTGGTTTTATCCTTTTTTTGAGTAAGACTTGTAAATCAGCCCAAGGGATCTCTCTTGTGGTTCCAACAGATTTGCGGAGAATTTCAGTCCATTTTTCATCCAATTTTTGTTCCTCCTGTTCTGCTTTTTTTAATTGCAGCAACTCCTGGATGCTCATTTGGGTCTCATTGTCTACTGAATCCAAAGGTTTTTCTACAGCCGATCCCAGGGCATCGGAATTTGTTTCTTTCTCATAAAGATCAATAATGCGACCATAGAGCTCATGTAGAAGGCGAAGAACCTGGTTTTTTTCGGGAGAATTTTTTTCCTTTTGGATCAATTCATACCACAGGATAATTTTATGCAAGGATTGTTTTTCTTCGCCGCTGTCTTCCAACAATTTTTGAATCATGAAGCTTGGAGAAAATTGGGCTTGCTCCATCTGCGCCTGAATGATTTTTAAAATGGGTTTGTTGCTGATCGAGACATTATTTGAAACCTGATCCAAAGTGCGAACAGTAAATTCTATCCATTTTTTTTGGGTGCTGGGTAAATTTTCAAAAAGTAAAAGGAGCAACTCCGTTCCAATTTGGAAATACAATCTAGTAAAGAAAGTGCTGTTTTCTTTGTTACGCTCTAAAATTTTCCAAAAACTATTAAGATGTGATTGGCTGATTTTTAGAAATAAATCTTTGATATCCTGGGCACTGAATCTCGAAGCCCAAATAGGTATGGAACCATTTTCTAAAAAGTATTCCAGAAATTCAATACTGCTTGAGACCTGTTCACTCTGTGTTTTAACTCTGGTTTCAAAATCGGATTTTTCAGTCAGTTGCTGATGTAATTCTTGCCAGATAAAACTACTGAAATCTTTCTCCAGAAACTTCTTTTTCTTTTGAAACAAGCTAACCCAATATTGAATGAGAGCAACTGAGGCAGATTGATAAATGCGTTTTTGCCCTAGCTTACCTTTGTGTTTTTGATAAAATTTTTTGACCAATTGTTCTCTGATTCGAAAACTTGACTGAGCCTCTTTCCCAAACATATAAAAAATAACCTGTTGAACCTGTTTGTCATCTAATTGAAAAACGATTCTTTTGATTGTATCTATGCCTTTGGTGTGAATTAATAGCTCCTTCAATTGTTTCCAGTTGGTATTTCGGTTTTCTACAAGTTGTGAAACCAACTGAGAGGCATTTTTTTCTTTGGAAGATGCCCATGCCGGATAATATCCTTCCTTGATGAAGTATGTAAATACATCCCAGGGACCCTTTTTTGTAATTTTTCTGGCAGTACTTTTTTTTAACTGGGGTTGAATTTGAATCAAAACTTGTTCTCGAATAGCTTTTGAAATGAGTTTTTCCAAACTCTTTCCCCAAGCCTGTAAATCTCTGATTTGTGTTACTTCCAGGGTTGGTATTTTGAGGTCTAATTTGTTGATAACATAGGAAATTTCAGGGTCAATGACCTGATTCAGCAATCGCTCCATTTGCACCCCAATATTTTCTTTTATAGATTGAACCAAAAGTCGGTGTAAGGCTTGTACCTCTTCGGAAGAAATATCTCCTTCCAAATTCAGATTCAAATTAAATTTGCGGATAATGTGTTTTTGATTCTGTTTGCTCAAGCTGTAAGATTAACGAAATGGAGCTATGTTGACATAAATCATAGGCAATAAAAAGATTGCACTATTTCAATTCAGCTAAAATTAGTAATTTTGCATTTAAATTGGAAAAAATCAATCGTATGAGTTATCAAACCCTTTTGTATTACAAATACACATTTCTAGAAGATGCGGAATTGTATGCGCAAAGGCATTTAAAATTTTGCCAGCAAATTGGAATTGTTGGTAGAATATTGATTGCAGAGGAAGGCTTAAACGGAACTGTTTCTGGAACCCAAGAACAATGTGAAGCATATAAATCCTTTGTAGAATCTGACCCCAGACTTCAAGATATACATTGGAAAACGGATGAGGTGGATGAATTGTCATTTAGTAAAATTCATTGTCGCTACAAACCTGAAATTGTGAATTCTGGTTTAGGTCAAAATGTGAATCCATTGGAAAAAACCGGGGTGCATTTGAGTCCGTCTGAATTTAAACAGATGAAAGATCAACCCGATGTTGTTATTCTCGATGTTAGGTCCAATTATGAACATGAATTGGGAAAATTTAAGAACGCGCTAACTTTGGATATTGATAATTTCAGAGAATTTCCTGATAAAGTAAATGAACTTTCTTCCCTAAAAGGAAAAAAGATTTTAACATACTGCACAGGGGGTATTAAATGTGAGAAAGCTTCGGCTTTTCTGCTTTCCCAAGGATTTGAAGATGTGTATCAGTTGCATGGTGGTATTATCAATTATGGAAAAGAAGTGGGTGGGGTTGATTTTGAGGGATCTTGCTATGTTTTTGACAACAGAGTTAGGGTGGAAGTAAATCAGATCAATCCTACAGTTATTACAAAATGTTTAAACTGTGGACATACCACCAATCGGATGGTAAATTGTGCCAATCCGCATTGTAATGAACATTTTGTTCAGTGTTCATCCTGTGGTTTTGACCTGCAGGGGAATTGCAGTACCCAATGTAGTATGACACATAATGTTCGACCCTATAACGAAAAAGGATACTACGCCAAATGAAAAAGTATAAAGTACAGCTCTTGTTACTCTTTGTTTTTAGTGGTGCAATGCATTTAAAAGCGCAGTATTACGAGCGTGCTGTTTTGGGTCGTTTTGGCACTGAAATTATGTTGGGATTCAAACAATTTTTTTTATATCATCCCAATCCTCATCTTTCCTGGGAAGTGCTGACGGGTGTTCAGCTGGATGAAAGAACATTGGCTTTAAGACCCGGTGTGATTCCTACCAATGGATATGTATTGCAGGGTATGTGCTACTACCATCTGGATATTGGCTTTGATACAGGATTTCAATTTTATACCGGTCTTGGACCCTTCCTTGGAATTTATACACCACAAGGTAAAACGCCAGTATTTGGAGCAGGTGTCGCTGCAGCAGTTGGCTTTTCATATACTTTTACGCACATCCCACTGGATATATCCCTTGACTGGATGCCCATCTTGGGGAGCCCAAGAATGAGTGTGGCCAAAGGTGGGATTACCTTTAAATATATTTTACCCACTGGTTTTAGATAGAATTTTTCTGCTTCATTGATAAATGATAGGAATACATTTATCTTTGCGGCAGATTCTGTGTCTATGACTAAATTTATCTGGAGCTGCCTTTTTTTGATTTCTATGTCTGGTCTTTTATCTGGACAGAACTCTCCTGCCAAAAGAGAGATTCAGGCAACTTACATTGACAGTAAACCCAAAATTGATGGGAAAATAGATGAAGAATTTTGGTTGCAGTCTACGGCTGTCCATGATTTTATCGAAAATAGTCCGGAACCCAACACAGCTTCTTCCCAGCAGACCTATGTCAGAATTGTATACAATACGGAAGCGATTTACATAGCTGCTTACCTGTACGATACAGCCCCGGATAGTATTTTAAAACAACTTTCGATCCGGGATGACATTCAAACCGTGAATGCTGATTACTTTACAGTATTTATCGATGGAATGTATACCCAGCAAAATTCCTTTTCCTTTACCGTAACAGCGGCGGGCGTACAGGGGGATGCTTCAGATGGTGATCCTGTATGGGATGCCGCCTGGAAATCAGCAGTGCAGCGTGAAGAAGATGGCTGGACCTTGGAAATGGAAATTCCCTATTCTCAGTTGCGTTTTCCTAAATCTGATTCACAGATATGGGGAATTAATTTTAAAAGATCCATCAGAAGACATCGCGAAATTTCATACTGGAGCCCCATAGATCCGGAAATCAACGGAGAGGTGCAGCAATATGGTTTGCTTACAGGTATAAGTCAAATCAAACCCCCGATAAGATTGTCATTCACACCTTATGCTGCGGCTTATTTAAGAGTGGCGAAAAATCCATTAACCAATCAGATTGAATGGAAACCGAATGGAACAATTGGTACGGATATGAAATTAGGTATTAATGAAAGTTTTACCCTTGATTTGTCACTCATACCTGATTTTGGAGATGTACAGTACGATAATTTGGAATTTAATATTAGTCCATTTGAAATATATTATGCCGAACGTCGTCCTTTCTTTACAGAGGGTACTGCCATATTCAATCGGGCTTCCTTGTTTTATTCCAGAAGGGTAGGTGCCACACCCCAAGGTTTCAGTTCTGTATACAGCCAATTGTCAGCCGATGAAGTTGTTTTAACAAATCCCGAAAAAACACAATTAATCAATGCTTTAAAATTGTCTGGAAGAACAAAATCAGGCTTGGGTATTGGTGTTTTTAACGGTATTACGGCTCCCTCTTATGCTGAAGTTCAGAATGAAACAACTGGAGAAAAAAGGGTAATAGAAACAGAAAATTTTGTCAACCACAATGTTTTGGTAGTAGACCAACAATGGAGAAATAATTCATTCCTGAGCTTTACAAATACATCTACCATCAGATTTGGAAATTATACCGATGCCAATGTCTTCGGTGTGGAATTCAGATACACCTTCAATAAAAATAAATATGTTGTAAGTGGAGATGGCTCTTACAGCCATCGATTTTTAGATCAGCAAAAGTTTCAAAATGGCTTTAAATCTTATTTGAATATTGGGAAAATCAGTGGAAAATTAAGGTATAATGTCAGCCAATCTGTTGTAAGTCCTGAGTACAATATAAATGATCTGTGGTTTTTTACAAGGACCAATTACATGACAACTTCAGCCAATGTCAATTATGTGATTTTTAAACCTTTTTGGTGGTACAACAGCCTGCGTCTAAGTTTGGGTACCTATATGGATCGTTTGTATCAGCCTAATCAATTTATGAGGTGGGAACTTTATGGATCGGCCTTTGGAACCTTCAAAAATTTTTTAACGGCAGGAATTGATTTTGCTTTTCAACCTTTGGGGTATACTGACTACTATGAAGCCAGAATTCCTAATCAGCCTTGGAAAAAACCTGTTTGGGGCCGAATTGGGGCTTTTTTCTCAAGTGATTACAGAAAGGTTTTTGCTTTGGATGGAGATATATCCTACCGACCTTTTCAAGCAGTGAACGAATTTTGGAAAGATGCTGATGTTCTGGAAATGGAATTGAGTCCCCGATTCAGAATCAATGATAAATTGAATTTGGTGCTTCTCCAAAATACAGTAATCAGGAGGAATAATATCGGTTATGTTACCAGACTGAATGGATCAAATGTCATTTTTGGAAGTAGATATTATCAAACCATGGAGAATAGAATTACTTTCAATGTACTTTTCAATCATTTGATTTCCCTTAGTTTGAATCTTCGTCATTATTGGGCATTGGTGCGTTATGACAGATTTTTTAACTTGCAGGAAAATGGAGATTTGGAGCTCTCATCTTATGCAGGAAAACATGATCAAAATTACAATGCCTTTAATCTGGATTTGATTTTCAGATGGCGATTCGCCCCGGGAAGCGAGATGAATATTGTTTGGAAGAATATAGTTTTGAATAGTAATTCGAATATGGAGTATAATTACTTTACGAATTTTTCTCAAATGTTTGAGGAGAATCAACTCAATCAGTTTTCTGTTAAAGTACTTTATTTTTTAGATGTGTATAGATTACTTCCGCAACATAAAAGAGGGAAAAGAATGTAAAATGAATGTTTTTTAATATATTTAAAAAGGTAAATCATTTTCTATGAACACAATTTTTTTTCCAATTGTAGCAACACTAACAGGCTTTTTAGCCTCCTCTGCTTTTTTTTCAGAGAAAATTCCCTCTCTGCGTTCTGTTTTGGATCAACTAAAGGCCTATCAGGCGATTATTGGAGTGGTGGCTCTTTTTGTTTCTGTTTTTACGCTGATAGATATCATGGGCTTTCGTGTTCCTTTTTCAATTCTAGTGATTACCTCCATTTCGGCAGCCTCTACGGCAGTAAGTGGTTTTTTATTGGGCATTACAAATATTCGCAAGTTTTTTGAAACAGATCAAAAAGTTAGCGGACAAATAGAAGATATTAAAAATAAACTCATTCCTTATCAAGCTATTTCCGGGCTGATGGCTTTTGCCTGTGGCTTGTATCTACTTATTCGTTATTTTTTTTAAAAACTAAGAATGTCCGAAGAGAAACACCCTCGTGATCAGTTTATAACCGTTTTTGGACGAAAGCCTGTGTTGGAAGTACTGGAAATGGAAGATATTCAAGTAGACAAAGTGCTTTTAGATCAAAAATCAAAGGGTGAGTTTGTAAAGGAAATTATTGAGCAATGTCAAAAAAGGGAGATAGCTTTGATTCGCTCAACAGCCGCTGAAGTTTCAAAAATTTCAAAAAACCCAAATCAAGACCAAGGAGTCGTTGTTGATGTCATTGCGCCCAAAGTTGACCATGTCAAAAATTATTTTTCGCAAGCAAAACATAAATCAACCGAGGCGTGGATAGCCCTTGATGGTGTTACTACTCCGGCTAACGTAGGTATGATTATAAGAACTGCAACTGCACTGGGTTTGGGAGTTATTCTGCCATTAAAGGGAAGTTCAAAAATAAATCCTTTGGTTGTTAAAGCATCGGCAGGTGTTATTTTTAAGAGTCATCTGTTAAAATGTAATCATATCAAGGAAGCATTGGAGCTGGCCATTGGGGCAGGTTTTCAAATTTATGGGCTGGACAGTGACAAAGGGTCGTCAATTTATACAACAGAACTGCGAAAAAATGCTATATTTGTTTTAGGTAATGAAACATCTGGGGTTTCAGAAAATAACAATTTTTTAATTCACAGATGGCTTCGCATCCCTATGTTTGCTGATGTAGAATCACTGAATGTAGCATGTGCAGCAACCATTGTTGCTTCGGAATTTACCAGAAGGGTTATTTAGTACCGTACTTATGAAAATTATTTTAGGTATATTTTTGTTCTTTGCTTCTATCTTTTCTGTGATCGCACAGGATAAAAAAGATGTTTCTTTGTTCAGGCCTAAAAATCAAGATTTGGTCGAGCAACTAAGCAAGCAAAATGACAACCTCAAGAGAAATTTGGCCGAAGCCAGAAGAGAATGGCAAAAAGCCAGAGATGCCATACAAAGTATCGATTCAGTATATCAGGAACAATTAAAGAATCAGGAAAAAGCTGTACTGGAAGGTCAAGAATCCAAGGAAGAACTGAACAGATCAAAAATAATCTGGACCGATTCAATCGCAGTTTTACACAGAATTATAGATTCCCTTCAACGAAGTTCTCAGGTTTCAACCTCTCAATCATTGGATGAACAGTCTTATGCAATAAAAGAACTTCTGAAAATCTATCCAAAAAGTCAGTATCAGATAAAAGTAGAAAAGGGAAATATCAGTGTGCTATTGAGCGATTCTCTGGTTTTTACCAGTTACTATCAATTGAGCATTTCAGGAAGAAATATTTTGCAAAAATTAATTTCTGTTTTTCAAAATTCAAAGGCATCCTATTTTGGAATTCATGCCTACCCGGATGAATCCACAAAACCTATGTATTACCATAAAATTGCACAGGCAAAATTGCAAACCTTACACTATTATGCATTGACTTATCAATTGCCTTATGCAAAGACCATTTTGCATGCACATCCCAAATCATTTCCCTCTTATTATCAGAGAACACCCATCATTATAGAATTTCATTATCCCTAAATTATATATTCATGAGAATTTTTAGCCTTCTTATCCTTGTTTCAATCTTTTTTTACTCCTGCGTGAGTAATCGTAAATATTCTGAAGAATTAACCGCAAGAAAAAAAGCTCAGGACGAAGCTGCCATTCTTACACAAAACAATAAGGATTTAGAAAAAAAATGGAAGGAAACTGACGATAAATTATCTAAGGCCTTGATTGAAACAAAACAAATGCAGGCCGATTATGAACTTTTACAAGGTAGATATAATCAACAGCAAAGATTAAATAAGGATTTACAGGATTCTTATGATAAACTATTGGCATTGAATGACAAATTAAAAGAAGAAGCTACACAGCAAAAGCGAAATCTAGACGATTTGTTGGCTGAAAGAACCAGGGAACTGGAAAGAAGGGAAAGAAGCGCCAGAGATTTGGAAGAATCTTTAAGAAGAGAAAGAGAATCAATTGACAAGCTAAGAAAGGATTTGGAGGGAAAAGATGCGAACATTATTGATTTGGAAAAATATAAAAGAGAACTGGAAGATAATCTGAGAGAAAGGGAAAAAAGAATTAAAGATTTAGAGTCGGCCATCGCCGAGAGAGATGCGCAGACTAAAGCGTTGAAAGACAAGCTGAATGAGGCTTTAAAAGGATTTGCCGATGCGGGTGATCTTCAGGTAGAAGTCAGAAATGGTAAGGTTTATGTTTCCTTAAGTCAGAAATTACTTTTCGCAACAGGAAGTTTTGTTGTTGATAAAAGAGGATTGGACGCCTTAAAATCCCTGGCTGGAGTTTTAGTGAAAAGTCCTGAATTGAATGTAATGGTGGAAGGTCATACAGACAGCGACGGTGACGAAAAGTTAAACTGGGATTTGAGTTCCAATAGAGCGCTTTCAGTTACGCAACAGTTGATTAAAAATGGTGTACAGCCAGATAAAATCACGGCGGCAGGCAGGGGAGAACATGCTCCGAAAGCATCGAACAGCACAGACAATGGAAAAGCGAGCAACAGAAGGACAGAGATTATTTTAGAGCCCAAGCTCAACGAAATCATGGGAATTCTTACGAAGTAGATGTCGGAATCCTTCAAATATTTTGTTGAAAGCTCTCATGCCTTGTTGGCCGAAATACATTTTAGCTCCTACAAACAAGCCTTTTATTTTCTCGAAAAAATGGCTGTAATTGCTGAGGAAATCAACCACCATCCCATTATTAATTGGAATTACAAGCTTGTTAAAATTGAAATTTATAATTGGTCACAGCCAAATACTTTGGTGGAAATTGATTTTTTACTTGCATTTGAAATTGAAAAAATAATCTATGAAATGTTGGACTAGGTTCATTTCCTTTTTTCTCTTACTGCTCACTCAGAGTTGTGCTTTACCCTATTTGTTTTTACATCTGAGAGATGACGAAACCCGAACCATGGATATAGATTATCTTGAGGCATCAAAACAAATACCTGAGGAGGAGGAGGAGGAGGATTTTTCCCTGTTCAAATTGAGAATGATCAACCCTATTTATTTGGGCGAAAATATTGTTATTGCGGGCGAACCTCAATTAATTGGGTTAGAGTACGGTTCTGGATATGATCCAATTCATATACAGGTTCGTTCTAGCTCTGCTCAAATTGAAAAAACAGAAGACCCTACACGATATCGTTTGCTGATCGGAGAATCGGGTATTCAAGTAGAAATTATTGCTATTGATACGCTTTCAGGTGTCTCACATGCTATTCAAGTAAAAAGCGTAGGTATGGACTTGCCTTTAGCCTTGCTTCCAGGAGTAGAAGGAAATGCAATGAGTAAGACTGACTTTCATTCCTTAGGTCAAATTTTTCTAAAGAACCAAAAGCAAGTGCCCTTACTATGCAAGTGTAACGGATTTAAGGTAGAGAGGAAGAAAAAAGACGGTGGTGTAGAACAGGCGATTACTGATTCAGAGAGTTTTTCAGCAGAGGTTAAACTGTTGGTTAAAAAAGCAGAAATAGGTGATATTTATATCTTTGACGATATATCAGTAAGTTGCCCTGGGTATAGCCAAGCTCAATTTCTGGCTCCCATATTTATTAAAATCAAAGGATAGGTTTTAGTTTTTTCCTGAGAAATTGAGCTGTATGACTTTCTTTCACTTGCAACAAATCTTCAGGCGTCCCACTAAACAACAATTTACCGCCCTGATCCCCTCCATTCGGGCCCAGGTCAATGATATAATCTGCGCATTTGATAATATCCAGATCATGCTCAATGATAATTACGGAATGTCCAAGTTCAACGAGGGCATTCATTGCTTTCAACAGTTTTTCTATATCATAAAAATGCAATCCGGTACTGGGCTCATCAAAAATGAAAAGAATATGATCAGAGCTGTTTTCCTTATGTAGAAAGGAGGCTAATTTTAGTCTTTGAGCTTCACCACCGCTTAGGGTGCTTGAAGATTGACCCAGTTTTAAATATCCCAATCCAATATCAAAAAGTGGTTTTATTTTTTGAATAATTTCTTTTTGATCCGAAAAGAAATCCATTGCCTCTTCAATACTCATTTCCAATACATCATATATGGATTTTTGTCTGTACTGAATATCAAGAATTTCTTTTTGAAATCTTTTACCATGGCAATCTTCACAGCTAAGTCTGATATCAGCCAGGAATTGCATGGAAACTTCAATTTCTCCTTCTCCCTTACATGTTTCACAACGGCCACCCTCAACATTAAATGAAAAATGTTTGGGTTGTAAACCCTTGTTTTTGGCCAGTACCTGCTTGCTAAATAAGGCTCTAATGGCATCATATGCCTTCACATAGGTGACTGGGTTAGACCTGGAAGATCTTCCAATCCCTTGTTGGCTTACCATTTCAATTTGTGTGATTTCCTGATAGTCGCCAGCGATTTCTTCAAAAAAACCAGATTTTTCTTTGAATTCCGGGTCTATCAGTTTAGATATGGCTGGAAACAAAATGTTTTTAACCAAGGTTGTTTTTCCGCTTCCGCTAACACCCGTTACCAAGGTCAGTGTTTGTAAGGGGAAACAAAGATCAATGCCTTTTATATTATGCTGTCTTACGCCTTTTAATTGGATTGATTTTGTGAATTTTCGTCTGATTTCAGGAAGGGGGATTACTCTTTTTTGAAGTAAATATTGAGCTGTTAAGCTTTCTTCTTCCGCATTTTGAATGTCTTTGTACGGACCCGAATAAACGATTTTACCACCATGTACGCCAGCAAATGGTCCAACATCTACGAGGTAATCTGCAGCAGAGATCACATCCTCCTCATGTTCAACTACGATGACGGTATTTCCAATATCCCTTAAATTTTTTAATACACCTATTAAGCGGTCAGTATCCTTAGGGTGTAATCCTATACTAGGCTCATCCAGAATATATAGTGAACTGCAAAGATTGCTGCCCAAGGTGCGGGTTAAATGTATTCTTTGAATTTCGCCCCCAGAGAGTGTTGAAGAGATCCTGTCTAAGGTGAGATAGGAGAGTCCGATGTCGACCATAATCTGAAGCCGATTTTTAATCTCAGTTATTAACCTTTGAGAAACCTCCCAATCATGTTGTGATAATTGGATTGTGTTAAAAAAGTCAAGTAATTGATTGATGGGCAAAGTTACGAGTTCATCTATTTTTTTATTTGATACCCTTACGTAAAGAGCTTCTTTTCTCAATCTACTGCCTTTACATCCAGAACAGGTGGTTTTTCCCCTGTATCTTGCCAGAATAACCCTATTTTGTACCTTATAGCTCTGCTCTTCCAATTCTTTAAAAAAGTATAAAATGCCCGGATAGAATGCGTTTCCTTCCCATATGGCTTTTTTGTGCTCTGTCGACAGTTGTGAATAGGGTAGGTGAACGGGAAGTTGAAACTTGTGTGCTACTCTTACTAGTTCATCTTTCCACCAACTTAGTTTTTCTCCTTTAAAACAGGCCAGCGCA
>CAZNNX010000042.1:0-5518 GCA_964574485.1 uncultured Saprospiraceae bacterium
GAGACACGGTCCAGACTCCTACGGGAGGCAGCAGTAGGGAATATTGCGCAATGGGTACATGATTTTTTCAATCATATCCATCATTCTAAAAATTTTAATATTATTGTTGGCAAACCATTCAAGATTCGTTTGATCTATCAGAATATAATTGGTATAAATAGTTCTGTTTTTTGAATTGTTGATATCTGGAGATTGTAATACAAAATCAAAAATCTTTCTTTCGTCCTTGTCACTTACAAACATAACTTTTCTGTTGTCTCTTTCCATCATAATGTTAACATCACTGGAGATGAGTTTTATCTTTATTCCCTCAGAATTTGAAGCAACAAAGGCTATTTCATAATCGTAATCCATTGCTGTGCGCAGGGATACTGGCTTTGATTCTACAAAATAGCTGTTGCCATTTTTGAGATTACTAACAAATCCTGAGGTGCATTCTTGCGCATGGATATGAAGAAAGCTTGTTGTAAAAAACAGGAAAAAACAAATTCCTCGTAAAAATAATTTCATATATATAAGTTTAATGCATTCTGTCGCCTCTTGGGGCTATGTTTTTTAATAGGTCAGCTTCAAAGTTCAAACATTCCATCCATCTTAGTCTTGTTTTTTCTTCACCAAAATAACAGGCAGCCAATTCTAAAAAAACTTTGTAATGTCCAGCCTCTGAAATCATGAATTGGTGATAAAATTCTCGTAAAGGTTCTTCTGAAATATATTTGGAAAGTAGTCTGAATCTTTCACAACTTCTGGCTTCTATCATGGCACAAACCAAAAGCTTGTCTAAAAGTGTATCTTTGGAATTGGAAACGAATTGAATTAAGGCATTAACATATTCATCTTTACGTTGTTTGCCTAATCTAAGATTTCTTTTTTTTAATTCTTTCAATACTACCCTGAAATGACTCCATTCTTCAGAAACAATAGGAGAAATCTTCTCTACCAATAGATCGTAATCAGAATACTTTTGAATTAATGAAATGCAAGTTGAAGCAGCTTTTTGTTCGCAAAATGCATGATCAGTTAGAATTTCTTCTAAACTCATTTCTGCTAAATTTACCCATCGAGGATCAGTTGGTAATTCTAGTCCAAGAACTCTTTTGTATTCGCTATCTGTCATAACCAAAAAAAGACAAAGGAATCTTATATTCGCTTAGATGTAAATTTATAAAAAAAAGTTGTGTTTTAAGTCATTTTTTTATAAATATTCCAAATTTTTATTGCCTCTTTTGCTTCTTTGACATCATGCACTCTTAGAATTTGTGGATTTTGATGAAACGAAATCCCATGTAAAGCAGTTGTGCCATTCAATACATCTGATGGATTCAAATTCAAGGTTTTATAAATCATAGATTTTCTTGACAATCCCAATAAACTGATATAGTGTATAGAATTAAAAAAATGCATTGAAGCGAGTAGTTTGTAATTATCTTCCAGACTTTTTCCAAAACCAAAGCCCGGATCGAGTATTATTTCAGAAATGCCGTTTTGAATTAGAATTTTGATTTTATTAATAAAAAAATCATAGATTTCACAGCCTAGGTTTTGATAAACCGTATTATTTTGCATGTTTCCCGGATTGCCTCTCATATGCATTAAAACATAAGCTTTTTTGTAGGAAGAAACGATGGAAATAAGCTGTTCATCTATTGAAAATGCAGATATATCATTTAAAATATCTGCACCTTGCTGAAATGCAATTTTTGCTACCTCGCTTCTGTATGTATCAATACTAATCCACTGTTGTGGAAATTCTTTCGATATCCATTCAATGACATTTCCAAGTCTGTCAATTTCTTCATCCGGACTGATGTCAACTGCTCCTGGTTTTGAACTCATGGCGCCAATATCGATTATGTCGGCCCCATCCGCAATCATTTTTTTGATTTGATTTTGGTAATTGTTTATGTACCTGGATCCATCGTAGAATGAATCTGGAGTAAGATTCAGGATACCCATAATCTTAATTTCATCCAGGAATAAAATTTTTTCGCCTGATCGAATTGATTTTATTGGCGCGGGGTTGTTTGTATCTGAACAAAAAGTATTCATTTTTTTTATATAATAATGGACTCAAATCTAAAAAAAGAAGTTGATATCGTTTGGTTAAAAAGAGATTTAAGATCTCAAGACCATAAACCTTTGAGTTGTGCAATCAAAACCGGGAGGCCCATCATATTATTGTACATATTTGAAGAAGAAATGGTAATGAATCCACATTACTCAGACTTCCACTTCCAATTTATTCAAGATTCTTTAGATGATTTAAGCAGTAAGGAGATTTTTGATAAAAAGTTGTGGGTGAAAAGAGGAAATGCAATTGCTATATTTGAAGAGATTTGTATCCATTTTAAAGTAGTGCAGATTCATTCTTACAAAGAAACAGGATTATTGTTTACTTATGAAAGGGATAAACAGTTGGCTTGTTTTTGTAAATCAATGGGCATAAAATGGATAGAAGCTGATTATGCCGGAGTTAGGCGAGGGCTTGCCAATAGAAAGGAATGGTCAGCCTATTGGCTGAAAAAAATGAATGAGCCTGTTGATTATGTAGATCTGATTGCCATACAAAGCAGACTGATTCCACCCCGGAATTCCTTTGACCAGTTTCGATATGTTGCTGAGAGAATTTTAACCATTCAAAAGGGAGGTGAAATGGAAGCCTGGAATTGTCTTCGTCAATTTTTAGCTCGATCTGCCAAGGGGTATACCAAGCATATTTCAAAACCTGCCAGTTCTTTTTTATTTACCAGCAGACTTTCATCTTTTTTAGCCTGGGGAAATTTGAGTATGAAAATTGTTTTCCAGCATCTTTCCGATGCTAAGAAAAGAGGAAAAAGTCTAGATCTGGAAATGTTTTCATCCCGCTTATTTTGGCATTGTCATTTTATTCAAAAATTTGAGTCAGACCATAGGATTGAGTTTGAAAATTTAAATCCTGGATTTACGACTCTTTTTTTTCAATTTAATTCTGAATATTACGAAGCATTTTGCAAAGGAAATACCGGATTTCCTCTCATTGATGCAGGAATTCGGTGTTTGATTACAACGGGTTTTATCAATTTTAGAATGCGTGCTACCTTGGTTTCCTTTGCAACACATGTTCTTCATTTACCATGGCAATGTTTAGCCACATTTTTAGCGCGTCATTTCACTGATTTTGAACCGGGTATCCATTATCCCCAATTGCAAATGCAAGCAGGTGTTACCGGAATTAACACAATTAGGATTTATAATCCTGTTAAGCAATCAGTAGAACAAGATCCTCAGGGTGAGTTTATATTAAAATGGATTCCTGAGTTGGCATCTATTCCTGTTGCTTTTGTACACGAACCCTGGCGCTTGAGTGCCATGGAGAAATTATGGTATCAATTTGACTTAGGTAGGGATTATTTTTATCCTATCGTAGATTACCAATTACATTTATCGAAGGCCAGAAAGGTACTTTGGGAATTAAAAGATTCAAAAGAAGTGAAACAGTGGAATTTTGAGATTTTAAAAAAACATGTACAAATACAGATGGACGAGGCTTAGTTATTTTTCATATCCTCTAAAATTTCATACCTGTTTTTAGACTGGAGTGCTTCATAAACTGAAATCGGAATATTTTTTTGATTTTGGAGTTCCATTATCAGAGCATGTAATAAATCTTTTCCTTTTTCTTCTTCATTCAGCATTATGAGTAAGAGTGCTTTGGTGGACCAATTATCATAATAGTAAACTATATCGGCTTCGTTTTCATAGTATTTTCCTTTTTCAAGTCTTTTGTTAATAATTTCAATAGCTTTTTTATAGTAGGTAAAGGCAGCTAAACTATCTTTTTTCAAGTCGGAGTAAAATCCTAATGCTTGCCAACCCTCTACTAAATCAGGTTCATTCGTTAATCTTTGCTTCATCAAATCCATGGCTTTGGCTGTATCCTTGAGGGCCAATGAAACTGCTGCCAGATTGGACAAAACCAAAAAATAGGAAGGGTCTATCTCTAAAGCTTGTTCGAAGAGCATTTTGGCATGTAATAATCTTTTTTGTTTTTCGCTGGGGGGGAGTGTGGGATCTTGCAGGGCACTCAATTGAAAGTATACCCCTGAATCATTTAGTATTTGCGCTTTATTTTCACGGGGTGTATATTCTTCTTTGGGCAGCCACCCCAAAGATCTGTTATTGGCAGGTGGTGTTTGCTTTGATTGACAGGAAATGAGAAAGATGTAAAAAACAATAGAATAAAATAACTGTTGACTCATAGTCTTTTGAAAAATTGAATGGTTTTTGTAATTTGCAGCATAAAATTAAATAGCGTTATGAGAAAAATAAATTTAATTGCTCTTTTCTGTTTTCTTTTCCAAATGAGTTTTGCTCAGAATACATCCAAATCTGGATCAACCATTCAAATGGTTGGAGAATCCGAAATTGTTAAAGTTTTTGGATTAACTGTTATGCAGAATTATTTTCAACAAAATTGTACTGCCGTTTATTCCATGTTGAATGATGAAGTCATTAGCTTTGAAAATGGAACTAAGTTTAATAAATCAAGTTTTACGGCAAAAGATTTTTGTTCGGTTAGCCCTGTAAAACAAGGATTTGATTATGCTTCTTACCTACAGAACTATCAGCCAGAAGTATTGGACTACCAACAGTTTTTAAGTAGATATCCAGATTTTAAAACTATTTTGCCTATTGCAGAGGGTGATTATTTTTTTAACGGAAGTGCCGGAAGAAAAGGAAGTACAGATTATTTTCAAGCTGCTGACATGACCCGCTTTTTAGTAAGAAAGGATACAAATGGTCAGTGGAAGATTATTTCAATGTAAAAAATAAGTAGTAAATAACTAAAAAGGGGGCATCGGCCCCCTTTTTAGTTGTACATGTTTTTTAGTTTGTCTTTAGAGAGGATAGTAATCTTGCTCCCTTTGATATCAATCAATTTCTCATCTTTAAAATCTGAAAGTGTTCTAATCACAGTTTCCTTTGCGGTTCCTACCAGGCTTGCCAGATCATCTCTTAAAATTGCTATGGTAAATTGCTCGGAAGGTTCAGCGTTGAACCGATTTTCAAGGCGTATCAGTGCATCTGCAACTCTTTTTCTTACAGAATTATATGCCAATTCGATGAGCTGTTCCTCTTTTTCAACAATTTCAGATGCCAATGATTTAAGAAAATTACTGGCTACATTTGGATTTTCATGCAATAGGTCGAAAAAATCTTTTTGCGGTATGATACTGATTTCACAATCGTCCAGAGCAACTGCCGACTCAGGATATACCGTGGATTGTATCATGGGTAGAAATCCCACAAAATCACCTTCTTTATAAAGAGACATAATCAACTCTTTACCATCCTCATTGGTCATAAAGGTTTTTATTTTTCCTTTATTTAAATAAAATACTTGTTTGGGATAATCGCCTTCCCTGTATAAAATATCTTTTTTTCTGTAAATTCTTTTTTCTCTGTCTTCAGCAAGTTTCATGAGAGACTCCATTCCCTTTTCCGGATTAATAAAACCAGTGCCATTAGGTCCTTGTAG
>CAZNNX010000042.1:5528-20342 GCA_964574485.1 uncultured Saprospiraceae bacterium
AACCTAACTCTAAGGCGTAGCCCAACGCCTCCCCAGTTATGCTGGGATAACCTAATAAAACAATATCCTCAAGGGTTTGTGCCGGAATAGCCTGTTTTTTCCAACTGCCATCTTCCTGTTTAAGTGCCACATGAAAAGCCTCATGTTTTTTTATTCGAATATCAATTGCATTTAACAGCTCTACATCATCGAAAGGTTTTGTTATATAATCATCAGCACCTAAATTCATTCCTTTTCTGAAATCTTCTTTTTCTGCCTTGGCTGTTAAAAAAATAAAAGGAATATGAGATGTCATTTGACTTTGTGATAATATTCTCAATACTCCAAAACCATCCAGTTCGGGCATCATGATATCGCATATGATCAAATCTGGAAGAAAATCATGAGCAGCTTTAACACCAATTTTCCCATTTTCAGCAGAAATGACCTCGTATCCGGATAACTCCAAAATTTCTTCAATATTTTCTCTTAAGTCTTGATTATCTTCAATGATTAGTATTTTTTTCATTTTCGGTTGATTTTCTTTCCAGCCCAATTTTATGGAAATTGTAAAACATGAATAAAATTACGTTAAATTTCATTGGTTTGAAAGGCTGCAAAGTTGACTAAAATCACTATTTTCGATGATTCTAATCCCAAACAGCCATGTTACTATTGATTTCACCTGCCAAGTCATTATTTACCGAAAACGAAAATATACCCATTGAGAGTAAACCATATTTTACAGAAGAGAGCTCGCAGATTGTTGATCTTATGAAGGATTACAGAGTGAATGATTTGATGGATTTAATGAAAATTTCAGTGGCCTTGGCAACTGTGAATCAGATTAGATTTCAGGATATGTTTTTAAAAAAGAGGAAGGTTCGCAAACAGGCTGTGTATTTGTTTGACGGAGATGTTTATGATGGTTTGCAAGTTAGAAGTTTTCAGGAAGATGAATTAAAAAGCTTAGGAGAGAGATTGATAATTTTATCGGGGATGTATGGCATTTTAAGACCGTTTGATATGATATATCCCCATCGATTGGAAATGGGGACTTCAGTCAAAGTTGGAGGTTTTCAGAATTTACATCAATTTTGGCGTCCCCGTCTCTCTGTATATTTGAATCGTATTCAAAAAAAAGATAAGTCCAAATACCTGATTAATCTGGCTTCAAATGAATATTTTCAATCGATTGATACTCAAATATATCAGGGTAAAATTATTCATATTCATTTTAGGGAAGAGGTGAAGGGGGTCATGAAGCAAATATCATTTTTTGCAAAAAAGGCAAGGGGGATCATGGCAGCTTATTTAATTAAAAATAAGATTATGGATCCACATGGCATTCAAAATTTTCAGGAAGAAGGGTATAGGTTTGATCCCAGCATCTCCAATGAGGATAACTATTATTTTATTCGAAAATCGATTTAATTTTTTCGCTAAGCAATTGATAAACTGGTAGAAAATCCGGGTGGATACTTTCCAATAACCTTTTATGATTCGCAATGGTTTGCAGGTCCCCTCTTTTTGCTGGTCCTGTTTGGGATTTTTTAGCTCCCAGTGAAAATGATTTTTGCAGCGTTAGCTCTAATAATGGTTTAAATAAATCTAAAGAAATTTTTTCTTTTGTAGCGATTTGTTCTGTTTCAATGAGTAAATAATTGATAAAGTTGTTGAGGATGACAGCCATCAGATGAATTTTTTTTCTTTGTTCATCTTCGAACCAAAAAATTTGATTTGAAATTGTTTGCGCTAAATCCAATAATTTCTTTTTAGTTGATTCGTTGCTGGCATCCAAACAAAGGGGTATCGTTTCAAAATTTGTTTGTTGATTGTCAGAAAAACTTTGTAAAGGGTAGAATACGGCTTTGTTTCTATGTTGTTTCCCTAAGTCTTGTATTGCTATTGAACCTGCACAATGAACCACAATGGAATTGGAGCTTTCGATTTGCTTGGATAGGATAGCTATTGAGTCGTCTGAGGTACAAATAAAATAGAAATCGGCCTCTTTGGGCAAATCAGGAAGCAAAAAAACAGAAATTTCATTTACATGGGGCCAACTTTGAAATACTTGTACATTTCTAGCAGCTAATCCGGAAATTGTATGACCTTTTTCTTTAAAAATCAAGAAGAGCTGTTTGGCAAGATTTCCAGAACCAATGATACAAATATTGAAAGACATAATTTTTATCTTTTTATTAGAGGAATGAGGGAACAAGTGTAAATTTACAAAATCTAAACATACTTTATATCAAAGACAAGCCCCAGAGCCCATTATGAAATTAGTAACGCTAACAACTGATTATGGTACCAAAGATTATTATGTTGCCTTTTTAAAAGGTCGAATTTATAGTCAGGCTACTTCTGTTCAAGTTGTTGACTTGTGTAATCATATTGAACCTTACAATATTTCCAAAGCTGCTTTTGTAGTAAAAAATTCTTTTCATGCCTTCCCAATGGGTACCATCCATTTGATTTGCGTAAGTAATTTTTATAATGAAAAACCCAGATTTCTTGCTTTTGAATTTTCGGGACATTTTTTTGTTGTTCCGGATAATGGAATTCTAAGCCTCATGTTTGATTCATATCAGGGAGAACTATATGAGTTAATCGTTGATGAAAGCTTATCTCTTCCGGATTTGTATAATTTCTATGCCAATGCCGCTTCCTATATTCTTGAAAATAATCGATTGGATGGTATTGGTAACAAGACCAAGGAATTTGAAAAAAGATATTCCATACAGCCAATCATTGGTAAAGATTATATCAGAGGAACTATTGTTCATGTTGATGTTTTTGAAAATGTTATTGTAAATGTGGACAGAGAGATTTTTGAGAGAGTTTCTAAAGGAAGAAATTTTGAACTTTATTTCAAAAGGTTTGATCCATTAACCTTGCTTTCAGAAAAATATTCCGATGTTCAGCCAGGCGATCCAATCTGTTTGTTTAATTCCGGAGGTTTATTGGAAATAGCAGTACATAATGGGAAGGCAGCCTCCCTTTTTGGTTTAGATTTGGGTGATACAGTTCAGATTGATTTTCATTATGACGCAGGATGATTTCTTTTATTTTAAAGAATTTACCATAAAGCATGCCCAGTCAACATTAAAGGTGAGTACTGACTCTTGTCTGCTCGGTGCCTGGGCTGAACTCAGCCATGCAAAAAATTTGTTAGACATTGGCACCGGGAATGGAATTTTAGCTTTGTTTTCCGCACAGAAAAATGGGAATTTATTTATTGATGCGATAGAGCCAGAAACATTATCCTACAATGAAGCTGTTTTTAATTTTAGTCAATCACCCTGGAAAGATCGCATACAGGCTACACAGATAAAACTACAGGAGTACAGAACGGAAAGTACTTACGATGCAATTATTTGCAATCCACCCTATTATGCGGAACAAAGATTTATGGTTCCATCTGATTTATCAAGAAGGAGAATGAGGTCTGATGTTGACCTGAATTACGATGACCTGATACGATATGTTTGTGCCTTACTTAAAAAGGAAGGTAGCTTTCAATTGATTCTACCTTCAACTGAGTATAAGATTTTTGAAAAAATAGCGATGGAGCAAGGGTTATACTTAAATCGTATTGGCATGATTCATTCAAAGGAAAGTTCAGTAGCGAAAAGAGTTTTACTTTCCTTTAATTTCAATTTATTGATAAAAAAAGAGGAAGTGATTTGTATATATGATGAAAAGGGAGGTTATCACCACAATTACAGGCAATTACTTCAGCCATTTTTAAGAATATTTTAGCAGTTAGAACATGCCAATAAGTGCTAATTTATATTTTTTGTTTTCATATAAAATAGGGTAAGAGCAGGCTGTATTTTTATAAAGTACTGCATAAGTTGCCTTATATTTTCTAGAGAGGGAAGCTAATTTCCATTTGTTGATAATTTTATAGTTGGGGATAAAGACCCAATCCACAGCTTCAAAACTTACTTCCTCTGTCCAGGTATAACAATCATAAATTCTTTTTTGCCATTCAAGTAAATATTTTCCATTCATAGGATAGGTCTTAAAGTCAACCACGAGTGCCCTGTCTGCAAGGTATCTCAATTCTCCTAGTGCAGGGGGTACCAAAAGTATGGCATCTTTGGGTGTTTGCTTTTTAATTTCTTTTGACAAATCATAAACTTCTTTTGGAAAGTCAGCATAATCGTATTGTCTTGAAGCCGCCTTCATGAGAGCGGCCAGCCTTTTGTCCCAATCATTAGGTTCAATATTGATAAAGAGAGAAAGGATATCGCTCTCAGATCTTGAATGGCTGATCCAATAGGATGAGACAGATAAAAAGAGGGCTGCCCAAATTGCATATTGTGTTTTTGGTTTTAATTCAAACCAAATGCCAATAGGTAAAGCGATCAATAACATCAGCCAAATGTAGGCATCTGCCATTTGAATTGTGGTTTGAAAAATCTGATAGACAGCATGGAAAAAGATGATATATAACAGGAACTTTTCAATTCGGAGCATTTTCTTACCTGTCGTATATTCATTTCTGATCTGCGTGCAAATGATCCACATGCTTAATAAATATACGGTAGAAGGTAAATGAAAGGCAGTGAATATACCAACCCAACTATACCTTTGGTCAGTATTCAGATTCCTGTGATTTAAAAATGCCCAAAATGCAACTGAAAAACTGAGTAAAAACCACTTTAATATATAGAGTAATCTGAATGATTGGGCTATCATCATTAGTCTGCTCGGAATAATTTCAACATAATAAAATCCCAAATAACAAAGAAGAATGATACTTAGGAAAATTCCTGTAAATATGATTATAGTCCTGATTTGCTCTTTAAACAGGAAATACCAAAGTAAAAATAACTCGATTGCCAAAATGATAAGATATACAATATGTTGTATGTCAGCATCTTTTAAAAAGTAGGAGGGAAGTATGTGGTGCGGATTTCTGAAATGACCATAAATATCAATAAATAACTTATCATCCAGGGCATCTGAGCTATTCAGAAAGAATGGAATGATGCTAACTATGGTAAAACATCCAAAAATAATAAGTGGAGATATTAAATAGCGATGTTTACTCCATTCTGTACCTTTAGAGATCAAACTATATGCAAAGACAGAAGCAAAAAGGATGACACCTGACTCAGGCCCTACCAGTGGATGTATCAAGGCTGTTATCCCGAGAATCCAGGCAGATTTTATATATTTTTCTTTGAGGATATAATAAATGGATACAAGTACAAGGGCAAAGGCTACGGAGTTTGGCGTTAGATAGGGGGCATGAATTTCAGTGGTAGAACCAGCAGAAACTACATGAATAGACATGACAGCCAAAACTGATGTTAAGGCTGGCCAATCGAGTTTGAAAATGAATTTTATAATTTTATATGTAGCCCAGGATATGATAAGATTTGTAAAAAAAGTTAAAATGAAATATATGAGTGGTAAGGGCAATACGAGATTACATAGTAATATAAAATAGGAAAAGTACATTCTGTGTCCAAATCCTGTTGACATGGATTCTAAAAAAAAGTCCTGACTCAGATAACTGGGATCTTTTAATCTAAGGTAGAGCGGAATATGTTCAACGTGGTCATAAAGGCCAAATTGATAATCCCAGACGGTTGTTAATGCAGAGGCAAATAATATGAATAAGATTTTATATGTTCTGTGAAACTGCATTATAGTTTATTTTTGTATCAGATGAAGGTATTGAGGTGCCGTAAGGGCTTCCATAAATGCGATTAAGTCTAAAATTTCTTGTTCAGAAAGACCTAAAGGTTGGTTTAACAAAGTATCCCGATTGTAGTGTACTGGTCTGAATTGATCCGGTTTATTGTAATAGTCAACAACCTCACGTAAGGTTTTAAAACTGCCATCATGCATGTAAGGAGCCGTAACAGATACATTTCTGAGGGAAGGAACTTTAAATTTTCCCAAATCAGTGCTATCTTTTGTATGTTTATACCTGCCCGGGTCACTATTTCCACCAACTTCAAATAATCCAATATTTCTAAATTCATCCCCTGTTAGGTCCGGACCAAAATGGCAGTCAAAACATTTCCCTTTTACATTGAAAATGTCTATACCACGGATCGCTGATTCGGATATAGCTTTAAGATTACCTGCCTTGTATTCATCGTAGGGTGATAAAGTCTCCAGCGTTTTTTCAAAAGAGGCCAAGGCATCGGCAAGGTTTATTTTATTGGGTTTCTCATTATAAATTCTTCGAAAGGCTTCCAGATAAAACGAGTTTTGATTGAGCCTGAGAATGGCTTCATCCAGGGGAAGATTCATTTCATCGGGATTCTCTATAGGAATGAGCGCTTGTTCTTCTAAACTTGAGGAGCGACCATCCCAAAAGAAATGAGTTCTGGAAAGCATATTCATGGCCGAAGGAGTATTTCTTTCCCCTAATTTTTTATTTACGCCCAGACTCAATGTGCTTGTATCTGCAAAAGCAAAAGCCGGAATGTGACAGCTGGTACAGCTTATACTATAATCTGAAGACAAAATTTTATCTTCAAATAAAAGTTTACCCAATTCCTCCTTTGTGGTAGGAATTGCAGAACATGGATTTTCTCTATTGATATCTTGCCAGTACAATAAGGAAAAAGCCAGGATAGTGATAGTGAAAAAACTGTAAAGCTTCATTACTATGGTTTATGTAGCAAAATTACAAAAAAGCAATGATAAACCTAACTTAGAGATAAAATCAAAAAAACCTCCCGAGTGGGAGGTTTTGAATTATTCTGCGCTGTCAGATGTTTCTTCGGTAGCTTCAGTATTGTTTTCTTCAACTTGCTCCTGAATTACTTCTTTTGCTTTTCTAGGTTTAGGAGTGCCAAAGATTCTCATTCTTCTGTCTTCATCAGATTTTCTGGTTTCTTCTCTTCTGGCTTCAACTTTTTGTTCTTTGGAAGCAACCCATGCCTGGTACAATTCGTCGGCTTTTTCCTGGGTTAATGCACCTTTTCTAACACCTCTTTGTAAGTGTTTTCTATAATAAATACCTTTAAACTTAAGAATTGCTGCTACTGTATCTGTAGGTTGTGCCCCATTCATAAGCCATTCAAATGCTTTATCTGAATTAATTTCAATTGTAGCAGGAATGGTTAAGGGATTGTACTGTCCAAGACGTTCGATGTATTTACCATCACGAGGAGAACGGGAATCTGCTACTACAATGTGATAAATCGGAGCTTTCTTGCGTCCTTTGCGTTGTAAGCGAATTTTAACTGCCATTTTTTTTATTTTTTTAATGAGAAATAGCTAACCCTGAATTATACAATGAATGTTTTTCAGGATTTGAGTTTGCAAATATATGATTTTCTACTGAGTTGAGAAAATATTTTGATTTATTTTCTGTTATATTTTTAATAGGGTTGAACCCGTGAGAATTGGTCTGTTTATTGTACCTTTGTAAAATAAATTAATAGCTATGACAAAATTACATTTTTTTCTATTCGTTTTATTGATTGGTTTTCAATTCAATGCTAAGAGCCAGGGAATTCAATTTGAAAAAGGCTCTTGGGCAGAGATCAAGTCGAAGGCCCAAGAGCAGGGTAAATATATATTTGTAGATGCTTTTACAGATTGGTGTGGACCCTGTAAGTGGCTATCTAAAAATGTTTTTCCAGATCCCAAGGTGGGTGTTGTTTTTGGTGAAAAATTCATAAGTTACAAACTTGACATGGAGAAGGGGGAAGGTCCGGATTTTGCCAAGGAATTTAGTGTGTCTGCCTATCCTACCTTATTGTTTTTCAACTCTTCCGGTGAAATGGTTCATAAACTTGTGGGTGCATTACCTGCAGATCAGTTGATTGAGCAAGCCAATAAAGCGACTGATCCTGAGCAACAAATGTTCACCATGAAACGCAAATTTGAGGAAGGTGCCCGCGACAGGGAATTTCTTTTAAAATATGTGAGTATGCTCATGGGAGCAAATGAAGATGCCTCTCAGCCTTCAGCTGTTTATTTTTCACTTTTAGACAAGAAAGATTGGATGACCGAGGAACATTTTTCAATGATTGCAACCAATCATGCACAATTGGATGATGAGATCTTTCAATATATCTTGCAAAATAAATCAAGCTTCATTGAGAAATTAGGTAAAGAATCTGTAGATGCTTACATTGAAACTGCGGCGACTTCCTCTTTTGGAGAATTAATTCAGTCAAAGGATCTGCCTAAGGCTGATGCCATGAAGGCAAAATTAAAAAATATACTACCTGAAAAAGCGGCTGAGTTTTCTGCTTTACTTGATATGTATTTTTACATGGGAGATGAAAAGGCTTTTGATTATGCCAATACCTATCTCAGTTCCTATTGCACTGACTGGCAAAGATTAAATTCCATGGCATGGAATTATTTTGAGACTGTAACTGATAAAAAGCTTTTAAAAGCTGCTCTTTCCTGGGCAGAAAAGTCTGTAAGTTTACAAAAAACTTGGTTTAACCTCGATACAAAAGCCAATCTTCTTTATAAGCTAAACAAGAAGAAAGATGCGCTTAAAGCTGCGGAAGAGGCTGTTCAATTGGCAAAGGCTGGTGGTGAAGATGCCTCAGAAACAGAAGCCCTTATATTGAAAATCAAAGGAAAATAATAAAATCTCTACTGATTGAAAAAGAGCCCGATCGGGCTCTTTTTTTTTAGTCATTTCTTAAAAGAGCAATCAGGTCTGAAGAGTTCATTTTAACATTGCCATGTGTATCGGCAAGAAGTGCCTCTGCAAGCTCTCTTTTTTGATCGTGTAAGGTTACAATTTTTTGTTCGATACTTCCTTCTGAAACCAATCTATATACAGTTACAGGATTTTGTTGGCCAATGCGGTGTGCCCTGTCACTGGCTTGATCTTCAACTGCGGGATTCCACCAGGGATCAACATGAATAACATAATCAGCTGCTGTGAGATTTAATCCGGTTCCTCCTGCTTTCAAACTGATAAGGAATACCTGCCCCTCACCATTTTGAAATGCTTCAACAGATTCTTTCCTTTTTTTGAGTGAGGTACTGCCATCAAGATATTGATAGGAAAGAGATTTGCTTATAATCAATCTTTCTATAATTTTTAAATAATCAACAAATTGACTGAAAATTAGAGCCTTATGTCCGTTTTCAATCAACTCGTCAATCAGTTCGGAAAGCGCTTCTAATTTGGAAGATGCAATCCCATTTCCACCTTCCACCAGTGATGGATGGCAACAGGCTCTTCTCAAACGCATGAGTTCTGCCAATACCATGATTTGTTTTTGTCCCTCATTTTTAACATGATTGCCTTGAATTTTTTGTATGGCATTGTTTCTCAATGCTTCATAAAAGGATGCTTCCTCTTCCGTTCTTTCAATGGTGAGGGTGATTTCTGTTTTATCAGGTAAATCTTTCAAAACATCCTTTTTCAATCTTCTCAATACAAAAGGCTGTATCAATTTTTGAAGATGTTTTCTTTTGTCTACCTGATTGTATTTTTCGATAGGTATGGCAAATCTTTCCTGGAATTGACTGGCAGTGCCCAATAACCCGGGATTGGTAAAATGGAACAGGTTCCATAATTCTCCCAAATGGTTTTCAATAGGCGTTCCCGTTGTAATCACCTTAAAATCGGCTTTTAAGTCCATAGCCGCCTGAGATCTTTTTGTCAATCTGTTTTTGATGGACTGGGCCTCATCCAATACGATCGTGCTAAACCTTTTTTCATTTAGCATTTCTGAACATTGATGTAATAAGCCATAGGTTATAACCAATACTTCTTGTTTCGTTATGCTTTGTATAGCAATATCTCTGTCTACCTCATGAGATAAATGTATAGATTTAAGATGTGGTGCAAATTTTTGTAGTTCTGAAACCCAGTTGGAGCAAACAGAGGCTGGAGCCACAACTAAAGTAGGACCTAATTCTGCCCGACTGATTATTAAGGCTATGGTTTGAACTGTTTTACCCAAACCCATATCATCTGCCAGGCAGGCACCCGCTCCCCATTGAGACATTCTGCCAAGCCACTGGTACCCTTCAATCTGATAGGGTCTCAATTTGGCATTGAGTTGCTCCGGAATTTCAAACTCGAGCTTATTGATCTGATCCAATTTTTGAATGAATTCAAACCATTTTTCATCAGCTTCCAAACTATTAAAGTTTTCAAATTCTTGCAGGCTTAAGGCCATCCATTTGTTGATTTTTAACTGATCTTTATCCTGAATAACTACAGACTCCAACTCTTTCAGCTTTTTATATAGTTGGTCGGTCAGCGCCAGAAATGAACCATCATCTAATGCTATGAATCGATTGTCGGATTTTTCAGTTCTTTGCAGGATTTCCTGAATAGACAGAACTAAATCATCATTTACAGTGACTTGTCCGTCTAGCTCAAACCAATCATTATTTGTTTTTACTTTAATTAACAGATGGTCAAAACTGACGTGGTGTCTTACGCGCAGCTTTTCTCCCTGGGGCCATTCAATGATAAGTTTTTCATCTTTGCGGTATGAGTCAAATTCTTGTAAAATTTGAAGACATTGATTAGCGTTTTCAATCAGGTGGATTTGATTCTCTACAACAGTTTCCTGTAATTTGGGGCAATGATAAATCAGATCATCAAGGATTTGTTTTTCAAGTTCTAAGTTTCTAATTACCTGATAAGATATACCTTTTTTTTGCGCAAATAGAGTGCTGTTGCCTCTGCCGGGTGAAACATAAGGGGGCATATCTCCCAATGGTTTGATAAAAAACTCTAGAGTGAATGCATCCTGTTGTGGAATAATTTGAGCAAAAAGTACAGTGCTAGATTCCAACTTTACCCAATTTTCAAATTCAGGATTCAGTGAAGAATGTATGGTAATTAGTTTACTTAAAGGTTTTAAAGCTTGAATTAATTTTTCCTCCGCTCTGAAGGGAATGTAGAATCTTTTCTTTTCTAAGAGTTGAAATATGGTTTGTTGTTCTTTGTTTAGTTTTATGAAAGCATATCTCGTTGAAGTTTCTCTACGAAATAAAAATTGATGTAAAATATAAGATTCTTTGTGAAGGATATCAAAATAATAACCTTTCTCATCAGAGAGCAGCTCTATCTCAGGTTCAACTTTTACAATTTGCAAATTTGATTCATGAGAATTATTTAAAACTAGCTGTGGGTGATCAACAAGAGATTCCAGATAGTCTGCTAATAGTTCTACTTCTTTTTGGGAACCCTGTTTGGATGCCTCTGCCAATTGAATATATCTGGTTTTAATCAGGTGGTCCTGCGCTGTCATGGCATGATAAATTTCATTATCCTGTATTCTGTTCCATGAAATGTTTCTGCCCTTGCTCCACTGATTGGTCTTGGGATTATACTTTTGTAAGATAGCCTCTATGAAATAATTTTCTGGATTGAATCTCCAGATAATTCGATCCATACCACCCGTATAATTTCCGGATTCCTCCATTTCATTGGTTACCTGAAAAATTTGATCAAGCAGGAGCTCCCATTCAGGAACAGGGGCATTGATTTTCCACAAATTTCCATCCAGATTAATTTCATCAAGAGTTTGGGCACTTAAAAATTGTAAGATTTCAAATTCTCTGTCCAGCCAGGCATTATTTGTTCTAATATCTTGAACTATAGGAAGTTGAGAAATATATTTGGATAAATTGGATCGACCCATCCAAAAAGAACTGTAAGCAATAAAAAGTAAAGAGTGAAGAGAACTATTTTTAGTAATGATTTGGTCCTGAGTTTTGTTCCAGTCATTTAAGAATTCTAATTTTCCATAGGGGCTTAAAATAGCCAGGCTCATTGGCCAGTAATTATTTTTTATCGCATCCCGACCCACTGGTTTCCAATAGTTTTCCCAACTGCTCAATTCTGCTTTGGTATAAAAAAGTGTATAGCCTAAAATCGCATAGGGTAGGGAAAAGTTTATTTTTTTTGTATTTTCTTTTTCAGAAATTTTTTGAAAATAATCTTGCAGAAATTTTTGTGCAGACTCAAAATCAGAGGAGAGAAATCTCAGGTAGGCTTCGCTGAGCAAAGAGATTTCGTTGTTTTTATTCTCCTTTATTAATTTTTTTAAAATATCTGCTCTGTCTTTGAAGAGTAAGGTATTTATTAATTTTTGTTTGTTCTGTTCAGACTGAATCAACTTAAAGTTTGCACTTAGATAATCGATGTAATTGTCCGGAACCTTCAGTTGAAAATACAAATAGGAAAATGCCTCTTCAATAAGTTGAATTTGAAGAGTGGGGAAGGCAATTCTTTCTAATTTTTCAAGAGAAAGTCCTTTTAAGAATATTTTTTGCTGCAGCTTTTCAGAGTTTACCCATTTTTCATCAAGTTTTACCCGATTCATGATAACTTTCAAGAGATCATTGGATTCGATTTCTTCCGGGCTAAAAACAAACATCTTAAGTTGGCTGCCCACAATTTGAAAGTTTTCAGACCATAGCCAGTCATAACTTTTGCGATGGCCTTTGGCGTAGCGGTAAAAGCCCAGACAAAGATCTTTGAAATACTGTTTTTGCAGCGCTTCAAAGAAAACTTCTTCTTTTGCAAATTCAACTGTTTCCAAAGCTGAATAGCGGTATGCTAAAAAACCATCTCTCGAGCAACCCGTGATTTCAAGTGATCCGATTTGCGATGTAAGGGAAACAATATCAGAATTTTTTGTCAGTTCAGCTAATTGTTGCAATTCTGACATAGTAATTCTGTCAAATAAAAAAAGACAAAATTCAATGAGCATCTGCCCGCTCGCATTGTGTTGTAAATACTTTTCTCTCAAGCTCATTCTATTGTTTTATATGGCATTCCATTTTCTTAATTGACTTAGTACCGCTTCAAAATCTTTGGGTAACTCTGCCTGATAGCATACCTTTTCTCCCGTGCCAGGATGGCAAAATTGTAATGAATAAGAGTGAAGGGGAACTCTCGATAACATAGGTTGCTCTTCATCGTATTTCCCTATTTTAAATTTTCTCTTTTTGAAATCAGATAGAAAAAGGGCAGATTTAGGACTGTAAAAGGGATCTACTGCCATGGGAAATCCTAAATACTTCATGTGAACGCGTATCTGATGTGTTCTTCCGGTGAGAATTTTACACTCGACCAGGGCATAATTTTTAAACACCTCTTTCAGTTGATATTCAGTTTGTGAAGGTTTTCCATTTTTAGTGCAAATCATTTGACCTGCCTTACTTGGATTGGCGTCAATGCCAATGTCAATCAACCCTTCATTTTCATGGGGAACACCCAAAACCAGAGCCAGATATTTTTTCTCTGTTGACCTTTCTTCAAATTGTTTACTCAGATTCCTGTGCGCTTCTTCATTTCGAGCAAAAACCATAATGCCACTAGTGTCTTTGTCTAATCTGTGTACAACATAGATATCGCCATATTTTTCCCGAAGAGCCATGTACACATTTGCCAGATCGGGTTTGTATCTATCCGGAATAGACAAAATATGAGAAGATTTATTTATGACTACAATATCTTTGTCTTCATGAATAATCGAGAAATTAACTAGTTTAGACATAAGCCCAAATGGAAATTTTATATATTTGGAATTCGCAAAAATACGCATAAATGCATAGATTAGGCAAGATAATTGATTTTAGTTTTTACAAAAGCGCAAATTATATTTATCTGGATAAGGCTTTTTTTTATTGGATGAACCAAAATTTGAATGAGGTTGACGATTTGATTGTTGATGCTCAAAGAATTGAGGAAGTTTTTGGATCGGTTTCCCTAAGCTTTTCTTTCAATCTGAAATCATATGAAGTGGTTCAGATTTTATTAAAAAAAGAGTACAATGAGAGTTTCATTAATTACCTACAAAGATTTTCAGCTGCAAAGCACTACGATTTGAAAGATGTAAAAAGTCAAATACGGATCAAAGCGAAAAAGATAGACCTTTGTATCTTACTTTTTGCCCTGCAATAAAAAACCCTCCAAAGAGGAGGGTTCATCACTTTTTCACTATTATGTTTCCAACTATTTGATGCAGAGACCAAGCGTCATATTCATCCATTCAACCAATCCCATTTTTGCTAATCCTCTGCCTCTTAAACTTCTGCCTTTTTTGAATTTACTTTTGTGAGCTTTCACCTCTTTTTGCCATCTTTTGACTTGCTTGTAGCAAAGCTTGGCAGCTTCCTGATCAACTACATCAACTTTTTTGTCCTTTGACTTTTTAAGCATGTCTTTTGCATAATTTTCAAGTTCCTCACCTGTTTTTGATCTGCAATCACAAAATTTAGGTTTAGCATTGGTATTTTTTACCGGTTTATTTACTTGAGTGTTAGAATTAGCGGATTTTGAAAGTTCCATGGCCTGATTTAAATTAACCAATTGTCCACTGGCATACAATTCATTTCTGATGTTTCTTTCTCTTTCAATAAAAACAGTGTCAGTTTTTACAATGAGCTCTTTTTCCTTGATTATCTCAGTATAAGTAATATCTACTCTTCTGTCTGTTGCTTGACCTGAGGCAATTGTAAAATGATTCACGTAGGAAGCTGGTCCTGTTATTTTTAAAGTGGATTCTGCTCTCAGTTTTGCTAAATCGGTATTCGTTCTTTTGGTAGCTGCATTCTGTAATTGATTCGCATAAGCAACTACGGATAATACTTTTTTGTTTTCCAATACCTTTCTAAGAGAATCTTCCTGTTGTTTGTCTAGTTCATGCATCTCATTTGAGAAATAGAAACTGATCGTTTGTGCTGATAAATCTAGTCCAAATAAGCAGGCGAACAGAACTAAAATGGTTTGAATCTTTGTTTTCATTTTGTGTTTGTGTTTTGTTTTTTTACTGGATTCTTAAGGTTACTATCTTCTGATCTGCACTTGTGTGCTGATACTTTCTTGTTTTCCGTTGTCATTAT
>CAZNNX010000043.1:0-10293 GCA_964574485.1 uncultured Saprospiraceae bacterium
ACTCTTACCTTATGTACAACCTGGTACCCTTTTGATTCAATCTGAACAAAATACAAGCCCTTTGCATCCATATTCAATTGCAACTGTTCAATTTTTGCCGCGCTTGCTTCTATCGTTTTATTGTAAAGTTCCTGCCCCATAGCATTGTATACTTTGATGCGGATTTCAGATTCTTTCTCCGTTTCTATGTCCAGATAAAAACGACCCGCATTTGGATTAGGATAGATAGATGAACTAAAGCTGTGGGTAGATTCATTTTCAATGGATGTTATCGTACAAGTATTGGTCATATTATCATCAATATTTGCTTTTGTCGGGCCTACAATAAATGGATAATGAATAAAGTTTCCAAATTCAGATTCAAAATCTCTGACAGGTACATAAATACCAAATTGAGGTATAAATCTTGAAATGCGAATTAACCCGGAACCCGCAGCAGGATCAGCCCAATATCTTAAACCATCTTTACCTGTATCCGAAACTTTTAGGGTGTAACAACCTCTTGGCAAACCTATTCTATCCAAATAAGTGGTATTCGCAGTAAGGCTGGTTGCAACTCTCTGAAAAACTACCTGCCCATCTCCATTCAATAATTGATACCCCGTTTCATTGCCATAATTGTTAGTTCTCAACTCAACAAACATGGTATCAAAATTATGAATATTCGGTGTATTGTAATTTGACCAGAGCGAATTATTAAACGTGTATTCATCATTCTGACCATTTACTGAAAGAATTTCAACATAAAATTTTTGGTTGCTAAAGTCAGCATTCACCCAATTGATATTAGGTAATTCGATGTCTGCTTTTTGCAAAAATGAAAGGTTACCATTCCAGGTGTACTGACAGGCACTTGCTCCTTCAACTCTGTATAAAAAAGTAATGGAACTGATGTTGTTGGCACCTGTATTTTGTACCTTTACCTTAGGTTGGGCGCAAATGGGATTATATCTGCTATGTTGAAAATCTGTTGTGGGTGCTAAAATCTCTAACAGATAAGCGTCGTTCTGAAATTGAATAGGGCCATAGGTTACAATTCTTGCATTTACGGTATAGGATGGAGCTTGATTTCCTGTCCAATTATAATTTTGCAGATTAAAATCGATCGAATTAGCACCGGAGTTCAATTGATTTCCAACCTCAAACTCGTCTGTAAAAGCTTTTTCGCCCGGACACCAGTTTGCCCTGTCATAAATCCAGGTTCCCCCTTGAGGGTAGGTGGGGTTTGAACCACAATCATCTCGCCAAATATTCGCTGTACCTGCATTATTTCCATTAACATTAACATTATAATTTCTTATGCAAAACTCCGCGCAATTCACATTATTATCAAAACCGTGTCCTGTAATGGTTGAGAAAACGCGGGCACCTGTAAAACCTGAGGGTATCTGTATCGATTTTGCATTAAAAAATCCTGACTCGAAGGAGGCAGAGTTACTATATCCTGCATCTCCTTTGTAAATATTTTGAACTGAAAGAACTTCTCTTGTGGGAGTTCCTTCAATAAAAACAAATTTCAGACTTACACTAAAGCCACTGCTCCAGCCTGAGTAAAAGGCACGAATCAAAACAGAATCCTGCATCAAATGCTTAAGATCAGTAACATCAAAAATATACTCTCTTGTCCAGGTATTTTGCAACTGACTGCCGTAAGGTGTTATTACTCTACCTAATTCAAATGGATCGAGGACTTCGTACACATTCCATACAGAATCTACAACCAATGGTGCCGAAGAAATAGTATCAACTCTAACAAAACTAGAATCAAAATTTCCAGTTCTGTGCATTAAAAACATTTGCGTTGTATAATCCCAATCACTACAACCTCCTGTTGCGCAACCCATTGTATAATGCATCCAAACTTTTCTGTACACCTTGGTACTGTCTGTCGGAAAAACACCTACCCTGTCATAATTGGCATACCATGTCATGTCAACATTTTGGTGCACATAAACTACAGTTGTATCACCTTCAATGGCTTTTACCAGAAAGGGTGCTAAAAATGCGATAAGTAAAAATATATTCTTCATAAGAGTTTGCTTTTAATCAAAGATAAGTTTTTTTCCATGATTCATATAAAAAAAAGCACCCGAATCGGGTGCTCTTCATATCTGATAAAGTAGGTTCTTTTAGGCTTCTAAAGCAGCAGCTCCACCTACAATTTCACCTAATTCTGTTGTGATAGCTTCCTGTCTTGCTTTGTTGTAGTTGATACGCAACTCTTTTAACAATTCTTCGGCATTATCCGTCGCCTTATCCATTGCGGTCATCCTGGCGCCATGTTCAGAAGCAGTGCTGTCAAGTATGGTTTTATGAAATTGAGTTTTGAGTACTGCAGGTATCAAATGCGCTAAAAGTTCTTCTTTTTGTGGTTCAAAGATAAAATCGCTGTCGAATGCAGTTTCTACAGTTTTTTCAGACTTTTGAAGTGGTAAAAACGCTTCAACTTCATAATCCTGCATGGCTGCATTTCTAAATCGAGCATAGGCAATTTCTACAGCATCAAACTCTTCATGAACAAAAGAATTCATAAGTCTTTCAGCTATGGGCATGGAATCGTTTGAGCTAAATTCCTTTCCTACCAATTCCACATAGTCTGTGATACAGTGAGCATTAGGAAATCTCTTAGCTAAAACATCTTTTCCCTTTTTACCAATAAATAAAAAAGTGAGTTGCCCTTGCTGATATTGTTCCTGATATTTTGTATCAATAATAGTTTTAGCTGCTTTAATTACATTGGTATTGAAAGCTCCGCACAGACCTCTATTTGAAGTAATCACAACAATGCAAACTTTTTTAACAACTCTTTCAGTTCCAAATACAGAGGCATCATCATCATCCTGCATTGTTGATACAATATTTGATAGGATAGCATTCAATTTCTGAGAATAGGGTCTCAATTGAAGAACAGCCTGTTGAGCCTTTCTCAATTTTGAAGCTGCAACCAACTTCATTGCCTTTGTAATTTGCTGGGTAGAAATTACAGACTGTATTCTATCGCGTACTTCTTTAAGATTTGCCATAAAAAGGGCTGATTAAGATTTTAGTTGATCAGAAAGTCTTTTAGCGATTTGCTCAACGATTGTTAAATCAGCATCGTCAAGTTTACCTTTTCTGAAATTTTCTAGAATATTATTGTGAGAATTCTCAAGCTCAAAGTAAAATAATTTTTCAAATTCTTTAACCTTGGCAACAGGAACCTCTCTCAACAAACCCTTGGTTCCACAATAAATTATAGCTACTTGTTTTTCTACAGAAACTGGAGAATACTGAGCTTGTTTTAGAATTTCAACATTTCTGGAGCCCTTATCCAAAACAAATTTTGTAGCAGCATCCAAATCCGATCCAAATTTAGCAAAGGCTTCCAATTCTCTGTATTGGGCTTGATCCAACTTTAGGGTACCAGAAACTTTTTTCATAGATTTTATCTGAGCAGAACCTCCTACACGAGAAACAGAGATACCCACATTGATGGCAGGTCTAACACCTGCATTGAAAAGGTTGGACTCCAAAAATATTTGTCCATCTGTAATTGATATTACATTGGTAGGAATATAGGCAGAAACGTCAGCAGCCTGTGTTTCGATTATAGGCAAGGCAGTAAGTGATCCACCTCCCTTTACTAAAGGTTCACCGTTGGCATCTTTTGCATTTTTCAATGATTCAGGCAAATCATTCATTCTTCTTGCAATTTCATCATTTGCAATTACTTTGGCAGCACGCTCCAACAAACGAGAGTGAAGGTAGAATACATCGCCTGGATATGCTTCACGTCCCGGAGGTCTGCGTAATAGCAAAGAAACTTCACGATAAGCAACTGCCTGCTTGGAAAGATCATCAAATATTATCAAGGCAGGGCGACCAGAATCTCTGAAAAATTCACCAATAGCCGCTCCGGCAAAAGGAGCATAAAATTGCAAAGGTGCTGGATCAGAAGCTGAGGCAGAAACTATAATGGTGTAGGGTAAGGCACCATTTTCTTCAAATATTTTGGAAACCATAGCAACTGTAGAAGCTTTTTGACCTACAGCAACATAGATACAGAATACAGGTTCCCCTCTATCATAAAATTCCTTTTGATTAAGAATTGTATCAATAGCAATTGCAGTTTTTCCTGTTTGACGGTCACCAATGATCAATTCACGTTGACCTCTTCCGATAGGAATCATTGCATCAATTGCTTTGATACCTGTCTGCAAGGGTTCGTTTACCGGTTGACGGAAAATTACACCAGGAGCTTTTCTCTCCAGAGGCATGGCATAAGTTGGTCCAGAAATTGGTCCTTTACCGTCGATAGGTTGACCTAAAGGATTTACTACTCGGCCCAACAATCCTTCTCCTGCTTCAACAGAAGCGATTTTACCTGTTCTTTTTACCTTATCACCCTCTTTGATTTTTTCTGAAGGGCCCATGAGTACAAGACCAACATTATCTTCTTCCAAATTTAATGCGATGGCTTGAATTCCTGTTGCTGTAAATTCAACAAGTTCACCCGCCGCTACATTAGATAACCCATAAACGCGGGCAATACCATCACCTACTTCGAGTACTGTACCTTCCTGTTCTAAGGTAGCTCCAGTACCGAAACCTGTAATTTGTTCTTTAAGGATTGCGGAAATTTCATCCGGTCTTACGTCAACCATATGTTAAAATTTTTTATTGTAAAGATTTTCTGAAAATTTGTTTCTGAGTCGATCTAATTTACTTTTAACGCTAGCGTTGTAAACCATATCTTTATACTGTAAAATAAATCCACCTAATAATTCAGGATTTATCTGTTCTTTCAATTCAATATCTTTTGAAATCAGTCCTTTTTCTTGAAAAGCTTGCAAAATGGCATCTTTTTGTTCTTTTTTCAAAACAAAGGCCGATGTAAGCGTGAGGGTTGAGATATTGTTTTCTTCTTGATAAAGAACAATAAAAATTCTACAGATATCATTTAAAAATGACTCTCTGTTGTGTTCTACCATGACCATGAGTGTGTTCAAAGTAATTTTTTGAACCTTACCCTTGAAGATTTTATCAAATATTCCTTCTTTGACATCCTCTTTAATCAAAGGATTTTTCATTGTCGCTGCAAAATCAGGTAGTTCATTCACCTGTTTTACATATTGAATATCTTGAAATACCTCTGCTAATTTTCCTTCACTTTTGGCAAGATCAAAAAGTGACTTAGCGTATCGGCTGGCTATTCTTGAAACAGACATAATCTGTGGCTTTTAGTTTAATTTAGATTTTTTTAGTTCGTCTAACTGATGGTTAATGAAATCATCATGATTGGACGATAATTCCCTGTTCAAAATATTTTGAGCGATATCAACTGCCATTTTACCTACTTCATTAAGCAAAGTCACTTCCATTTCCTTCTTTCTATTATTAATTTCAACCCTGGCTGCCTCTAAAATTTGTTTTGAAGTTTCTTCTGCTCTTAACTTTGATTCTTCTAGAATTTTATCACGTAAAGAATTGGCTTCAGCAATGATTCTGCTACGATCTTCAGCTGCTTGCTTTTCCATATTTTTTTGTGTTTCAGCCAACTGTGCCAATTCCTTCCTAGCCTGAGCCGCTTGATCAAGGGCAGTTTGGATATCAGATTCACGTTGCTTTAAAGCCGACTTAATGGTCTTGAAAAAAGATCCCAATACAGCCCAAACTAAAATGAAAATAACACTTGTCCAGAAAAGCAAACCAAAACTTGGATTCATTACTGAAAACTCACTAAGCAATAACATAGTTTAATTTTTTTTGATTTAAAAAAACCCAACCCAACCAACCGTTGGGTTGGAATTTCATTTTACTTGATTAAAGCTACTACGATAGCAAAAAGTGCTGCACCTTCAACCAACGCGGCTGCAATAATCATACTCGTACGGATGTCACCAACAGCTTTAGGTTGACGAGAAATACCTTCCATAGCTTTTCCGCCAATCTGACCGATTCCAATTCCGGCTCCGATAACTGCTAATCCTGCTCCAATTGCTGAATACATGTTGTAATGATTTTGAAATTAAAAAATGATATAGTTCTTTATATAAATAACAATTAATGATGGGCGTGATCTTCTTCGTGATGATGTTCTTCAACTGCAGTTCCAATATACAATGCCGACAACAAGGTGAAGATAAAAGCTTGTAAAAATGCCACAAACAATTCAAGAAAATTCATTGCAAATACAAAAGGAACCGCCACTGCAGCACCTGCAGCAGCACCTGCTATATTCTCACCCAAGTTACCAAAGACAAAAATCAGACTTACCAAACTCAAGATTATAATGTGTCCTGCCGTGATGTTGGCAAACAAACGAATAAAAAGAGTAACAGGTTTGATAAAAATACCAACAATCTCTATCGGAGTTAGTATCAATAATATAGGCTTGGGAACCCCAGGCATCGCAAAAATGTGCCCCCAGTAACCTTTGTTACCACTTAGGTTGGTCATCAAAAAAGTAAAGAATGCCAAAACCATGGTCACGCCTAAATTTCCTGTTATGTTAGAACTTCCTGGGAAAAAAGGTATTAATCCCAATAAGTTTGACACCAAAATAAAAAAGAAAATAGTCATCAAAAAAGGGAAATACTTTTCCCACTTTACTCCCACACTGGGCTTTATAACCTCATCCTTCATAAATTCAATGACTGGTTCCAACAAAGATTGAATTCCTTTGGGTGCTTTACCCACTCTATTCTTGTAAGCATTACTTACAATACCAAAAATCAGAATCAGTAAAAACATTGCTAAAAACATGGAAAACACATTTTTAGTAATTGAAAAATCATACCAACTTGAAATTTTTTGAAGAGCTGAGGCTGCTTCCATTTCATATACCACTTCACCTATCTTAAACTGATGTGCTGCATGATGTGATGCTTCATGAGATTCATCTTTCGATTTATTTTTCCCTTCTTCGTGGCTATTGATTCCATGATGCTCAGGTTCTTCAATATTTTGCGTACCTGCCGGAGAATTACCATTCTTGTCAACCAATCTCATTAATTGGTCGTGGTACAGGAAATAACCCTGTATTGCTTTTTTGCTTCTGTGCAGATTTTTATCATATTCAAAGTCAGAAGACAGAGCAAAAAAGAAGTTACCATCAGCATAAGTTATACAAGGTAAGGGCAAATAATAATCTCCTACCAAATGAAACTGATGTGCATCGCCAATGTGGTGCATGACCTCCGGGGTTGGATCATAACCCTTTTTTGTGGTTGGTTCAGATGCAAATAAGCTATTTTGAAAGAAAATGGAAGCGATTAAAAACGCAAAAATTCTCAAATGCTGCCTGGAAGACATATACTACTTTTTTATTTTGGGGCAAAGATACTTACTTTCGATTAAAAACAAAACTATTTTTTGATTTTGAATTTGTAGCTTTGAAATTAAATCAGTTCATTCAAAGTATCGCCTCATGGAAGTTTTTACAAAATATCAACTGGCTCTTCGCAACGGACAGGATCGTGAAGAAATTTGGATTGCCTATAATGGCTTAATCTATGATGTAACGGAAAGTAGATTGTGGAAAAACGGCAAGCACTATGAACATTGGGCTGGCCAGGACTTAACAGAAGAATTGGATAAGGCACCACATACCGAACTGGTATTTCAAAAATTTAAAATTGTAGGATCTTTAAAACAATAAAAGCCAAATATTGGCTTTTATTGTTTGACCTCTTCCTCCGTTTGAACATAGAAGGTGTTGGACTTTTTCTTTTTTAGGTGCATTTCATATCCTAAATTTCTGTTTCCATACCAGCTTCCATTGCCCCTGCAAGCTTTTCTCTTTTTAAAAACTGCCTGGGTACAAGAACTAGCAATAAAAGAAATGATACCAATGCAAAAAATCAGCGTAGAAAATTTTTTCATTCCATTAAGTTTAATGCTTACGAACTATTACGTAAGGTAAAATAAGAAAGTTTCATTAAAATAAAAAACTTCAATGATTTTCTTGAAGTTTTTGTTGTCTGGCATAGGTTGCTACTGCTGTCAAGGAAGCAGCAGATGGTTTTGCCGAAGCCTGATCGATATTACTTAATGTTTCTTTTAAAATTTGCCATTCTTTTTGCAATAAAGCATCTGTTGTTAAGTCAGCCTCAAACTGCATTTTTTCTTGAGAATTCATCTCGTTGTAATAATAAGCTAAAACTCTTTGGGTATAAATGTCTTGATTCATATTTATAATTTAATTTCAAAAATAAAATTCTGTCATATCATATAAACGCAAAGGTCTAGGATTATATTGCCCAGACCTTTGATTATTTTTAAAATTTTATTTTGGATACTTATTCAATTCTTGACCATGTCTGTGTTCTGTAAAACATAGCTAGCCAACCTCTCACTTTCAAAGTATTCTTATCCTCTAACCACATAGTACAATCATAAGTTTTACCCGATTTAGGATCTAAAATTTTACCCTGGGCATAACGATTCGATTCTTTTTTCATGCCCCAAATGATTGTCATACCATTTACTTTTTTTCCTTTTTTGTCTCCCGGACAAACATCACAATTAGGGTCCAAATCATTGGCGGGTCTGTTTAACAGTTGAACAATCTTGCCATAATACACTCCCTTGTCCTGCCAAACTTTTACATGAGATTTAACCTTTCCGGTTTCGTCATCAATTGTTTTCCAAACACCTTCACAGGTTTTTCCATCTACAGTTACTTGTGCCAAAAGATTTCCCAAAGAAAAGATGGCAACGAAAAATGAAAAGATAATTTTATTCATGAGTAAAAAATTAATGGTTAACAATAAAAGTAAAACTATTATTTATTTTGAAATTTCTATAATCAATTGCTGGTTTATGTCAATTTTACTGTCAGACAAACTATTCAGTTCTTGTAATGTTCCCATACTGATCCCATACTTTTTGGCAATCATAATTAAGGTTTCTCCTTGTCTGACCTTGTGAATTTTAATATTGTATCCGTTCTTTTCATCTTTTTTCCAACTCGGATTATCATCAGTTGAAACCTCTGTCGATTTTATTTTTATCCACTGTCCTTTTTTCAAAGCTGCATTCTCGAGCTGATTTATTTTCATCAATACATCTACTGTTGTATTGTATTTTTTTGCAATTTGATAGAGGTTATCACCTTCAATTACTTGATGCATATCCTTTTTTACCTGAGAACTATCTGTTGGCTGACCCGAAGACAATGTCCCCAATTGTGGCATGGAATCTTTTTCAGTAAAAACATCTTTGCTCTTACAATATTCTTTTAAAAAGTCATCCAAAGGCATTTCATTGACCTTTGCCAAAGTGATAGTACCTTCTTCCCCGGCAATTTTTGAGATTCCCAATCCTTCCAAATAGTAAATATCTCTTATAATTCGGGGTTGTTTGCGATCGAAGGCTCTGAATTGAAAAATAGAATAACATTTGAATTTGAGCATAGATTGGTACAAAACTCGCCCTCCTGTTGAATCCAAATTTAAACCTTGATCAGACAGGTTCTTCTTAAAATCAAAAAATAGTTCCTCTGATCTGAAATGGATTTGTTTATTGGTATCCTTAATTTGATAGCCTTTTTTGGAAGTATAAACTCTGTAAACTTTTTTTGTTTTGTCATAGACAGCCCATTTTACTATCAAAGATCCATTATTTACATTTTTTAAGAAATTTTCATCTATTTCTGTTTTATTGTCACATGTGATATATCCCTCTGATAATTCTGTTGTCTCGTCTAGATATACAGCTTGCTTGATCACTGTAAAAACAAAAGATTTTCCCTCTTCAGTTTTAATGACAAATTTCCAATACCCCTGTTCTTTTACCTCTTTACTCAATTCATAATCTAAAAAATGCATGCAATTGGGGTCGAAAAGAATAAATTTTTCTTCTTGGGCACGTAATGTTGAAATAACAAAAATCAGCGCCGAACTGAAAATAAATGCGATTTTCTTCATAAGGTAAACTTTATAATGTTTTTACTAGTAAAATAATACCGGACAATATCAGTGCCAAACCAATCAACTTTCGTGAAATTTGTACATATTTTTCAGTGATATAGTTTCTGATTTGAGCAGCGCCATACACTTTTATCAAATCGGTTAGTATAACAACAATTAAAATGACCCCCAAAAATAGAATAGCCTGTTTTCCGGAAATACCCCGGGTAATGAGCGAAGTCATCATGGATATCCAAAAAAAAACAGGAAATGGCGTTAGTGTGTTGATAAGAAAACCCTTGATAAAATTGAAGCTATACTCTTTTTTCGAAACAGATGGTTTCCAACTTGCTTTTTTAATGATTAAAAAAAAACCTAATACAGAAATAAACAAAGCGCCACT
>CAZNNX010000043.1:10393-20189 GCA_964574485.1 uncultured Saprospiraceae bacterium
GGAAGCCATTGCTGCACCTGTTCTTTTACATCTTCTCCCAAAGCAGTGTTGTGTAAGTACAATACTCGTAAACTTTTTAGGTTTTTAATTGCTTCTGGCAAGCTTCTAAGCTCAACATTATACCTCAGATCCAAGACTTCCAAAGATTCAAGTTTTTTGATTTGCTCTGAGAGCTCAGTTATCTGTAAACTCGACAAATTCAATTCTTTCAAGTTTTTCAAATCAAATAAGGTTTCGGGTATGGTCTTATATTCGTTATCCGAAAGATCCAATTTTTCCAATGAAAGCAATTGACCAATTTGCCCCGGAAGTGACTTTGCCTGAGCACCGGCTAAAGACAAAACCTTTAGATTTTTCATTTTGGCAAGAATCTCTAAACTTGAGGCTTGATCTAAATAACGACAAAAACCAAGATGAAGAATCTCCAATTTTTCAAGTTGGACAATCTTTTCACTCAATTTTTTAATTTGTAAGTTAGATAAATTTAACTCCTCCAATTCCTTGAGCGATGAAATAATTTCGGGAAATTGTTCCATTTGCATAGACCTTAGGCTCAGGTATTTCAAATTTGTAAGTGAAGCTATCCGATTCGGTAATTGTTTCAAACGATTACCTTCCAGGTTCAGCCATACCAAGTTTTCAAGCTGACTAATCTGATTTCCCAAACTATCAATCTGATTAGAACCCAAATCCAGCCAGGTCAATTGCTTCATGTCAAAAAAGGATTCAGGTATTCTTGTCAATTTATTCTGTTCAAGACTGAGGTGAATTATTTTTCTGTTTTTTGTAAAGGATGCTGGAATTTGAGAAATTCCCAGCCCTTTCAATGACAACTCTGTTAGTTCCTGAAGCGGTTCGATGATTTTAAAAACTTCCTCTGGCTTTTTTAAAGGATTGGGGCCCAATTCTACTTTTTGCAGCTGAGTTAATTCAGAAATTCCTTTAGGAAATTGCTCCAATTTATTCTTGGAAAGATTGAGTTTTAGCAAACTTTTCAACTGTGAAATATTTTCTGACACTTTAAGCAAATAATTGTGGCTGAAATCTGCTTCAGTCAAACCTAGCATCTGCCCTATCCCATCTGGTACTTCTACCATTTCATTTTTACTCAAATCCAACACTGTTAAGGCTGAAAGGTCACATAAAGCCATTGGAAATGAAGTGAATCTATTTTTTTCCATCGAAAGTTTTCTTAGTGATTGCAAACGAGAAAAACTCTCAGGAATCTGAGTCAATTTATTTGAATTCAAACTTAGGATTTGTAGTTTTTCAAGATTTCCAAAGCGCTCGGTTAAATCATCCAATTGTATTTTGTCCATGTAAAGTGCCTGTAAATGAACAGACTGGGCAATAATTGAAGGTAATTTTGAATTGGGCTGAAAAATTTTCAATTTTATCGCTTTTTCGCCGTCGTTGTAAGCTCTGTCTGGATTGGTGTAGGTAAAAGTAGCGTCAGATTCCAGTGTTTCCAGATCCAGCAATTGTGCATGTAACTGAGTGCAGTACAAGCATAAAATCAACCATTTTAAATTTCTATACATAAAGGAGTATAATTAATTTTTGAAGATATCAATTTCCTGAGGGAAAATCTAACGGATTGGGGTGAATAAAATGATAGGACAGTTGTATTTTTAGTTTTTCAGCGCTTATATAACCTTCTTTTCGACTATTTTGTCCTTGAACGAAATGAGGTGGTGGCCAATTGTGCATGAGAGCCCGATGTTGAAAAAATTCCTCTCTGCTTGGATGTTCATCTGCACATACATTCCATATTCCTGTACATTCAGGATTCTCAATACAGCGGAAAATTACCTCCAGCACATCATCCAAATGAACAAAATTGATTCTAGCCTCCGGGTCTTCACAATTAATTCTTCCAGATAAAAAAGATCCTGGTTCCCGTCCGGGTCCGGCCAAACCAGCCAAGCGAAGTATGGTCCATGATTGGAGAGGCATTGACTCTCTTACTGCATTTTCAGCTTCGTACATCCATACAGCTGATTTTCTCTGGGGGGTTATTTTTCCTGTCTCTGTGATAGGCTGATCCCCTTTTTCATATACGCCTGTGGTTGATAAAAAAATAAACCTTGCCTGGGGACAAAATTCTTTGATTTCCGCTAACATTGCACGCAGATCAATGGCATAATGACTATCGTTGGGGGGGATTGTACAAATGAACACCTTGGGCTGAAGAGTAAGTAATGTGTTTGGGAAAGCCCTTCCTAACCGAAAGGAAAAGTCTGAACCATCTCTTTGGGTACACCAAACCGTGAACCCTTTTTGCTTTAAAAACAAATCCAGAGCAGAGCCTACCCAACCCCTGCCGATAATGGCAGCACTATTCATAAAATCATTATTTACCTTGTGATTTTAAAAGCGTTTCCAAGTACTCAATCCGTTCTTTTTTATTGTCTTCATTCGACCAATTGGAAGGAGACATAGCCTGCAGATTACCCAACAAAGTAGAGAAAAGTGAATCTTTTTTGATTCTGTCAACTGAGTCTCTTTTTACAGAATTCTTCAATTCATCAGCTCTTTTTGCTAATAATTCATACTCTTTTTTAAAAATCTTAATAGACAGCAAGGAATCTCGGGCATAAATATATTTTTCAGTAATTTCTCCTGTGTTTTCATCGTAATAGTTGACCTCGCCTTCCTTTTTTCCTTTGTAATACATGATTGTGTCGGATTTGATTCTTCCATTTTCATGAAAATTCATTTCAAATCTCGCATATCCTTTTTTATCATCAAACTCAATCTTTTTTTTCAACTGACCATTTCCATAATATTCAGTTATGGCTCCAAGAGGGGTTCCTTTCGACCATAGGGCATTATAAATTAATTGTCCGTTTTCATCCCAATGTTTTTCCGGACCATCTTTTATCTGTCGCGTAAAATTTTGAATCCTCTTCTTAAAAAGAGGTCTGCCTCCTGCATCTGTCCAATAGGTAATGAGGGCATAAGAACTGTCAGATTGCACATATTGAACATCGATCGTCTTCATATTTTCAATTGCAACCACTGTATCTTTAACAAAGATTCCCTTTCCGGAACCCATAATTTCTGAAAGAAAACAAGATTCCAAAGCAGCAAAAAGCAAGATGAGACATATAAAAAGAAGCAATCTTTGCATGAAGATTTGTTTAAACTGAGTTTTGAGCCTATACTTGAAATATTAAAGTTATCAAAATAATAGTGTATTCGCAATTCTGTTTGGCAGAAAGCAGAGACATTTTACTAATTTTTTTGAAAAAGAAACTGAGTTTTTAATAATTATTGAATAGTTTTAACACTAAACTAACTTTTAGGACTACATAATTAACAAACTATGAAAAAATTCTTACTTGCTTTTATTTGCTTTTTACCTGGTATTTTGATCTGGGGTCAAGCAACTGAAACTTTAATAGATGAGGCAATACCTTCAAGCTATTTTAGTTTGGATAAAAAAATTGATAAGGGATTTGAACCTACTTCCAATTTTATTCAAGGTATAGTTTTCTACTCTTTCAAACTGAAAGACAGACATGACTATAAAATTTTAGAGCCAACCAAAGAGCTGGAATACTACCAATCAGTTAGCGAGGAAGAATATTTTAAAGGCAGAGCTGCAGGCAGCAAGGGATTTATTCAAAACAAGGAGAAAAAAATCTATTTTCTTGCTACAGATCAGAAGACCTACGAATCAAAAGACAGTACATCCAGATTTGCAAAGCCTGTATACAAAGAGGTTTACACAAACAAACCACATTATCAGGTCACAACCACCTTAGCCGATAAAACAAATTTTGAAATTTCCTTTGTAGATGATTCCAATTGTATGTTAACCTATTCCGGATCAAAAGGTGGAAATTTGTATCAGATCAGTCAGAAAATTACTTTGGGAAAAACCTATCAAATCAATGGTCATGATTTTAAAGTTGATAAATCTGGTCAGGTTGATGCCGATACGCCCACGCAGATTTTTTATGCTGGTGCAATTCGAATGCCTTTTGTTCTTTTGATTTTATTATTGGGGGCTTTATTTTGTACGCTTTACTTTAAATTTCCCAATATTCGATTGGTTGGATTGGCTTACGATACGGTTCGTGGAAAATACTATGACCCTACAGGGGCTAATTATTCTGGAACCGATCCGGCAGAAGATTTGCAGGGAACCATACGCAATGAAAGCGTTCAAGGGGAAGTAACTCCATTTCAGGCACTCTCCGCTGCATTATCAGCTACGGTAGGATTAGGAAATATTGCAGGTGTTGCTATCGCGATCACAGTGGGTGGTCCAGGAGCAACTTTGTGGATGATCATCGCTGGCTTTTTAGGCATGGCTGCTAAATTTGCAGAGTGTACCTTAGGCGTAAAATACAGAGAAGTTGACGCAGATGGTACAGTTCATGGTGGTCCCATGTATTATTTAAAAAATGGCTTCAAGGAAAAAGGTCTGGCTACACTGGGCAAGGTTATGGCTGTATTTTTTGCCATCATGTGTGTTGGTGGATCATTTGGAGGGGGAAATATGTTCCAGGTGAATCAGGCTGCAGCTCAGGTTGTAGCTGTCTTTGGAATGGAAAATGGCAGTGGGAATCTTATTTTTGGTATTGTAACTGCTATTTTGGTTGCCATTGTTATCATCGGTGGAATTAAAAGAATAGCAACTGTGGCAGAAGCAATTGTTCCATTAATGGCAGGAGTTTATATACTTGCAGGTCTTATTATAATAGGTGTAAATATCAGCAGTTTGCCATCGTCTATTTCACTTATTTTTGAAAAGGCATTTAGCCCGGATGCCGCAGTGGGTGGATTTATCGGTGCCATGATAGCCGGATTTCAACGTGCAGCGTTTTCGAATGAAGCCGGTGTTGGATCTGCTGCAATTGCGCATTCAGCTGTAAGAACCACCCATGCCGCCAGTGAAGGGGTGGTAGCCCTTTTAGAACCATTTATAGACACAGTTATCATTTGTACCATGTCGGCTTTGGTAATCATAGTAACGGGTAATTATAATGCGGTTGGCGCTGATGGTGTCGCTATTACATCGAAAGCCTTTTCTTCTGTTTTGCCAGGATTTGAATATGTCCTTACTTTTGCCGTAGTCCTTTTTGCCCTTTCTACTATGCTTTCCTGGTCTTATTATGGCTTGCAAGCCTGGAAATTCTTATTTGGAAAGAGTAAATTAATGGATATTTCCTACAAAATAATTTTCTGTATTTTCATTATTATAGGATCAACTGCCGGACTAGGTTCTGTAGTTGGATTTTCTGACGCTATGATTTTTGCCATGGTCTTTCCCAATATTATAGGGGTGATTTTCCTGGCTCCTGTCATCACGAAGGAAGTAAACAAGTTTGTGGGTGATATAAAAAGCGGAAGAATTAAAGCCGTTAAGTAAATCCTGAAACATCTTACAAAACAAAGCCCCCCAATTCAAAATTAGGGGGCTTTGTTTTATATATCTGAAATACTCTGATCGATATCCAATATCCTTTTCTCCTTGTCCTTAAAATCTTCTATTTTCCTTTTCTGATCACCTTCCTGTTTTAATTTTTTTAATTCATCACTCAATAAGGTTCCCTCAAATACTTGTTCCTGTATTGATTTTAAAGCCCCAGGAGTGTATGGAACCAATATGGAACTATTCTTTTCACCAATTTCTTTCATCGTATCATAATGCTGTGTCAGCAAAACAAACTGCATGATTTCCTGTGCTGAAACATCTTGCAATGTATTGCTAAAATCCTCTACTGAATCAGCAAATCCTTTGATAATAGCCAAACGTTGTTCTGCTACCCCTTCACCTTGTAGTCTTTTACTTTCCTTTTCCGCTTCTGCATCTTTGATTTTGGCAATTTTTCGACCCTCAGCATCCTCAGAGAGGGCTTCTTTATTTCTTCGGGCGGCATTGATTCTATTCATCGATTCTTTCACTAAAGCATCCGGATCGATATCCGTAATCAGCGTTTGGATGATCTTGTAACCATATTTTTCCATATTCTCCGATATTTCGCTCTTTACTGCGTTGGCGATATCATCCTTTCGAACAAAAACATCATCTAAATCCAACTTAGGTACTTCGGCCCGAACAACATCAAAGATGTAGGAAGAAATTTGAGCATAGGGATCGTCCAATTCATAACAGGCTTCTCTCACTTTAGTCGACATCACTTGCACATGAACCGAGGCCTGTAGTTTAATAAAGACATTATCCTTTGTTTTGGTCTCGACGTGCACATTCATTTGTTGAATTTTTAGGTTTACTTTTTTGCTCACTTTATCCAGAAAAGGCACAACAAAATTCAACCCTGGGTTCAGAATTCTGTTATATTTACCGAAGCGTTCGACCACCAGGGCCGTTCTTTCCCGAACCATTCTGATCGTTGAAAAACCGAATACTACAAAGGCAATAAAAAGTCCCAATAAAAATGATAGCATAGTTTGATAATTTTCTTTTTGACAATATCGTAAAATACTACATATGTACAAGATTTTTTACTTATCCCTCTTTTTATTTTTTACCTGTTTTATACAAGGTTGTGGAACTGAAACTAAAAATATAAAAGCCGATAATGGAATATCAGGCTTTCAAATTTACAAACAACATTGTGTTACCTGCCATGGAGACAATGGCAGAATGGGACTTAACGGGGCAAAACCATTGCCGGAATCAAAAATGACCCAGGAGGAAAGAATTACGCATATTACAAATGGAAAGGGAGCCATGCAACCCTATAAAGGCATCCTTTCTACTGAAGAAATCAAAGCGGTAGCGGAGTACACTTTTCAGTTGAAGTAGCTTTGGAGAAATTTAAAAAGTATAACCTCTACTTGAGATAAAAATCAATCCATGCCCTTCTACCTCCTTTACATTATTCTACTGCTTATTATAAGCATCTTGTACAGTCGGGGATGGAAATATCAAATTCTGACCCTTTCTAAAGGTAGCAGTTGGGTGCTTACTGGAATCTCCCTTTTCATGGTGTACCTTTCTGCCGAACAAGGGCAGCTCATCTATGAGGTAATTCAGAAACATGGGATCTGGGGGCTATGGCAGTACTGGTCCGCGATGATAGGCATTTTTGTTGTTCCACTGGTTTTTGCCCCACTTTGGCATCGACTGCAACTTCAGACAGACAATGATTTTATACCTCTTCGATACAGTGGATGGGGAGCAAAAGTTTTGCAGATTTTCAGAGCCTACTATGTAGGAATGATTATCGTGATGCTACTCCTGAGTTTTCATGTTCTGGCCTTTTCCAAAGTGTTGATGGCTTTCTTTGAATTAGACAAAAACAAGGCAATGATCATAACAGGAATCTGTCTATTTGTCTTTTCCTTGAAAAACAGTTTTTCCATTAAAATCAAAACCGATTTACTCCACTATATTTTCTATCTGGCTGCTCTTATAATATTGGGAATTTTCGTCATTCAAAACAGTGGGGGACTTTCTTATTCTCTTGAATATCTGAAAGACAATCGTCCGGAAACTCTTCAGGTTTGGCCGGCAGATAATAGTCAATGGTTTTATAGTTTTATTTTCTTAGGCATACAGTGGTGGAGCGTTCAACTGTTTGACGGTGGCGGACAGGAAATGTTGAGATATCGTTCGGCAAAGACTCCAAAAGCAGCAGTGTTGACTGGGTTAGTCAATATTGTTCTGGCCCTGTTCAGCACTGTAGCTACTATATTGCTGGTCCTGATGATTTTTGCTGGAAGCGATTCCGCAGTACAGGATTTCAACTCGGCGATCATCCGTATACTGCCCTCCTATCTGCATCCTTTAATTATAATCGGTTGGTTTGGATTATTTATCAGTAGCTGTGAGTCACTTTTGATCTGGGGAGTAGGTTTCTGGACAAAAGATCTGTACCATAGAATATTTAAAAATAAAAAAGAGGAAGCCTCTCCTTCCTTCATTTTAGGTTCCATGGTATTTTTGAGCATTTTAGCCATATTTACTGCCTTTAATGCCGAAAATCTGGAATCCGTTATCCGTTGGTTTTTTGCCCTATCGGCTGGAGTGGCACCTATTTTTATCCTCCGATGGTTTTGGATGCGTATCAATGCCTGGACACAGTTGACCGCTATGGCTTCGGTACCTTTCCTGAATTTATTGTTCAATTTCTTTGATTTCAGCAATACGCTTCCTTATCATGAAACTGAAATGGGGGCTTATGTTTGGCGATTAATCATTTTAACAGTTCTTACACTTATCATAAGTTTTACGGTCATGATCTTGACTCCTAAAGACGATACCGAACATCTTTCCAGATTTATAGAAAAAAGAGGACCGATTGCGCCAATGAGAACAGCAATAATCTTCGCCATTTTGATGGGCTTATTGTATTTTATTTTGTGGAATTATTTTTGGAGTTGGTTGTTGGGCTAATTGTATAAATTATAAGAATCCACGAACCCATTTTTTCCCAAGATAATTACCTGCATCCAGAATTTTTTGGCGATGCACTTCTCCTAATTTTTCTTTATGTAAATAATATTTACAAATATTTTCCAAAAGAACTTTGTTATGGGTTTCGTTGGTAAAATCCATCGAAGGAGTAAACTTAATATCAAATAATTTAGATTTATAATCTTGTTCAGTGATTAGGAAAGTCTGAATCAACAAAGCTGCCATCGAATTTAGAAATTCCCCTTCACTTTGAAGACTTTTCAAACAAAGATCCATAAAAGGATGATGTTTTTTCAATACATCTAGTTTTTTGTGAAAGGCAAATGCTCTAAGAGGCCTCGAAATTATCCAGCTTATTTCTTCTGAATTTTTATTTTCTGTTTCCAGCAAAAGGTCATCTAGTTTTTTAACCAATTCTTTATTATTAAGTTGAGAAATTTTTATCAAAAAATAATATTCCCAGAACCTAGACAATTCATGAATGTGTAAATGAACCGTCTTATTGTCTATATTCAAAAGATTAATATCAATACCTGGTTCTTTTCCTGAATAAATTTGTTGCGTGTTATAAAAAGAATTGGCGAATATTATTTTTCCAATTTCTGGTTTCTGTGGCAGATAAAGTTCTCGGAGAGCATTCGAAAAAAATTGATTTTTATTGTCCTCATCTACATAAGTTTCAAAATATAAATTTCTACCTAACTCATATTTTGAAAGCAATCTCAATAAATCAATTTGTTTTGCCGAATTTCGAAGATAAAATCCAAGAATGCTAGAAACTACAAAACGGTAAGGCTCAATTTCTGCAATAGAATATTTTTGAAGAATTGATTCAATGTCACTCAAAGAGTCCGTTATTAGAAAAAGCTCCAGTTCCTGTAGCGGAAAATCATTCTCAATTAAAAGTCTGTTACCTAATTTATTATTATTGGAATTGTATTGTTCCCATTCATTATAATCTTGATATCCCAGATAGTTGGAGAGCAGGTTTAAGGTATAACGATAATGTTTTCTTTCGGGTTTGATGACTCCAAAAAAACGGGCGATGGTATGCGTGGAGAGGTTGATCCTGCCAGATAGCATGATATCAGATAATTGTTGAGCTTCCAAAATCGATCTGATTTTGAATCCGCATTTTGCCTCAATGGCAGCAATCATCTTCTGTTTGAGTTCTGCTTTGATCATCGATTCCAAAAATAGTTATTTTTTGGAGAGTCGCGCAATGGTGGTCAACTTGCAAAAACTTGCAATTTTATTTGAGGTTCCAATAATTTACCTTTGGCAATATAATAAACTTATTATTTGCATTAATAATATCAAATTCTAAAAACTAAATACTACAATACTCATGAAAAGAATTTATAACGGTCTCTTTGTCTATTTATTTTTAACAATTTT
>CAZNNX010000044.1:0-19942 GCA_964574485.1 uncultured Saprospiraceae bacterium
ATAGAATTTCTATTTTTTCTGGGTTTAAACAATAACATTGGGATTTGCCTTCAATCTGACCTTTAATTAGACCCGCTTGCTTTAATTCTTTTAGATGCTGAGAAATAGTAGCCTGTGCAAGAGGTATCTCCAGTATAATATCATTACATATACAGGATTGTACCTCCAATAAATACTGCACTATAGCCAGGCGAGCAGGATGACCCAATGCCTTAAAGAGCGTAGCAATTTCAATCTGCTTTGTGTTATATAAATTAATCTTAGAAGAGCCCATTATCGTAATATTGCAATATTACGATAAAAGTAACTAATTTATTTTATTTTGCTCTAAGCAGAGTCATTTTTTTTGCTCTGCCAATTTGTAAGTCTATATCTAAACTGTCCCTTCTTAATCGGACTATGCTGAGTCGGCCCACTACCTTATCTTGGTCGTCTATGATTTCCATCATGTTGGAAAAAAGTCTATATCTTCCCGTAATTGTGTAGGCACCCATTCTCAGATACATTGACTTGTCTTTTTCGAGGAAAAGACTCATGTTTTCGTTTTGCCACAATCCCAATAATTCACTCTCATTATAATTTTTGCAAGAGCTGAAAATAAAGAGAAGGGTAAATAAAAAAAATAGTTTTTTCATATCTGTTTCTTTAGAAAATCCAGGAAGGACTCAAAACTTCTTGCCTTGTCAAATTGCTTGTCATGATATTGTGTTAAACTTATTTTTAACATGTCTACCTTATCATCTGCAAAATTTAAAGTCATCATGATGTTTCCATACAGCTGTATTCGTAGGTCCTCTGTGTTCAATTGGATTTTAGGTTTGAGATAATGTCTTTCTAATCTTGTAGTACCCCAATCGTAGGTATTCGTTTTTACATCGTCCACCTGACTAACATAATCTTCGTTTTTTAATAGTTCATTGAGAAAATCAAAAAGAAAAAGAAATGTTTCCTGGTTCCATTCTGGAATGCCATTTCGTAAAACGATACCGCTGATACTTGGGGTCTGTATAAAACTAACGTTTGGATCAGTATATTTATTGTGAAAGAAAAAAGAATACTGTTCGAGAATATACTGTAAGTGAGAACTATAGCATTTTTGATCTCTCCAATTTTGATATGTTTGGAGGTAGACCGGATCTCTGCTAAGCAGAATATGTGAACTATCCAGAATAGACATGTTTCTAGATTTTCTTTTTTTTAAAAATGTAAAAAATTTGCAAAATCTTGCCCAAAATGGCGCCATATTATTTTTTTTCAGCTAAATCTTTGTTGGCAAAATTAATGAATTGAGCGTATCTTTATTTTCTTTTTTCTTCGATAGAAAATTAACAAAACTAATCTGTATTAGTTTTCTTTTTTCTTTAAATATCAAAATACTTATGAATTATTTAGATGGTTTGAATGCAATGCAGCTAAAAGCAGTAACCCATAAGGAGGGACCTTTACTAGTTATTGCGGGACCTGGTTCAGGAAAAACCAGAGTACTTACTATGCGTATTGCTCATCTAATCGATTCAGGTGTTGCTCCCTGGGAAATTTTAACTCTTACTTTTACGAACAAGGCTGCCAAGGAAATGAAAGAGAGAATTTCAAAGGTAGTTGGAAATGCAGCCAATCAGATTTGGGCAGGTACCTTCCACTCAATTTTTGCAAAAATTTTAAGGGTTGAAGCACCTAAGCTTGGCTTTCCTTCTAATTTTTCCATTTATGATCCCTCAGATGTAAAAAGTGCACTTAGTGAAATTATAAAATCTCAGGGCATGGATATAAAAACCTACACGCCCAATGATATCTATCATAAAATTTCAATGGCCAAAAATCTCATCATCAATCCAGAGAAATATGCATCCGATGGGGAGCGTTTGCTAAAAGACAAACAAGATGGAATGCCTTATATTTATAAGATTTACGACTTGTATGTCAAGAAGTTACAACGTTCAGGGGCCATGGATTTTGATGATTTGTTATTTCAAATGCATAGGTTGTTCAAAGAAAATCCGGATCAAGTTGTAGAGAAGTATAGAAAAAAGTTTAAATATATTCTGGTAGATGAATTTCAAGATACCAATTCACTCCAATCTGAGATCATAAAATTTCTTACTAAATTTCCCGAAAGTCCGCAAAATATTTGTGTCGTAGGTGACGATGCCCAAAGTATTTATGCGTTTAGGGGCGCGACCATTCAAAATATACTGAATTTCGAACGAGATTATCCTGGCCTAGTTATTTATAAATTAGAACAAAATTACAGATCAACCCATCATATAGTTCAGGCTGCCAATGATGTGATTGCAAAGAATAACAGACAGATTCGAAAAGTGATTTTTACAGAAAAAGGGGTAGGAGAACCTATTCAAGTGCTGAAAGCAAGTTCCGATAACGAGGAATCTCGTATGGTTGTTTCAAAAATTATGGAGTTGAAATTAAGAAATCACCTGAGTAACCAAGATATTGCCATCCTATACAGAGTGAATGCTCAGTCCAGGGTTTTTGAAGAATCGCTCAAAAATATGAGAATTGCCTACAGGATTTTCGGAGGAACTTCCTTTTATGAGAGAAAAGAGATCAAGGATGTTGTTTCCTATTTGAGAGTCGTAGCCAATCCTGATGATGAGGAAGCGCTAAAAAGAATTGTGAATTATCCTACCAGGGGAATAGGGGATACAAGTATAGCCAAACTCTCTGAAATAGCTGAAAAAAATGGTCTTAGCTTATGGAATATCATGATGAAAATGAATCATTTTGACCTTGGGATTTCTGCTCGAACTCAAAAATCTATTCAGGATTTTATCAATATGATCCATGTATTTCAAAGATGGGCACAAGAATTTGATGCATATGAGGTTGCTAGAAGAGTAGTTAAAAACACAGAAATAATTGAAGATTTAAACAAAGAAAAAACACCTGAGGCACAAGGTAGGGTAGAAAACGTTCAAGAACTTTTAGACGGTATCAAAACATTTACAGAAGAGGATAATGCAGAATTTATCATTACCGAAATTCAAGATAAATCTCTGAGTAGCTACTTGCAGAATATTGCACTTGTGACTGATGCGGATAAAGATCAAAACGATCAGGATACGGTAAAATTAATGTCTGTTCATGCCGCAAAAGGATTAGAATTTAAAGCTGTCTTCGTAACGGGCATGGAAGAAAATTTATTTCCGTCTCAAATGGCTATTCGATCAGTTGATTCTCGATCAGCTATTGATGAAGAAAGACGTTTATTTTATGTAGCCATAACAAGAGCAGAGCATTACCTCTATCTGTCTTATGCCTCGAGCAGATATCGATTTGGGAAAATGCAGTATAATAGCAGTTCTCGTTTTTTGGAAGAGATTTCTGAAAATTGTTTCGATCAGATTCCACTCTCAACGAAGTCTGTTGTAACTGGTGCCAAGCTTGGGCCCAAGCCAGTTGTAGGCTTACACAAACCAGAAACCCTGCCGCAGGGGGTAGAAATAAAGGCTAGTCCGGTACATATGATTTTACCGGGAGTGTTTGTTTTACATGAACGATTTGGTAAAGGAAAGGTGCTTCAATTGGATGGTAAAATTGACAATAAGGTGGCAACAATAATATTTGCAGCTGGCGTAGGAGAGAAAAAAATAATGCTCAAGTTTGCCAAACTACAAGTTGTAGATTAAACAATCAGGAAGTTTCCGTTTTGATAAATTTTTTCACCATCAGCAAAAATTTCACCTCCTTGGGTCATATCAGCAATCATATCCCAATGTATGGAAGATTCGTTTTTACCACCACATTGGTAATAGGTTTGTCCAATAGCAAGGTGCACTGTTCCCCCAATCTTTTCATCAAATAAAATATTCCGCACAGGTTTTTGTATTTGATAGTTAGTCCCAATGGCTACCTCGCCAAAGTAACGTGCACCGGGAATTTGAAAAATTCGATCCAGTAGTTCTTTCCCTTTTTTGGCCTCCCATTTTTCAACCTGTCCTTTCTGAATCCAAAGAGTGATACCTTCCACTTCCTGTCCCTGGTACATGGATGGAATGTCAAAATGTATAACGCCTTCCACACTATCCTCAATGGGGGCAGAATAAACCTCTCCGGAGGGCATATTTGTTTTTCCGTCAGAATTAATCCATATTCTACCTTTTGTACTAAACTTTAAATCGATTTTCTCTGATTTATAGTGTATTTGGTCAGCTTGATTCAAATAACTGACAATTCCTTTTTGAAAATCATGTTGCTTTTTCCAACGTTGTATTGGATCTTCTTCAAACAAACCACAGGAATGGTAAATAAATTGAGAATATTCCTCCAGCGACATACCTGCGTTTTTTGCATGTGTTTCTGTAGGAAATTCACAAAGATTCCTTTTGAGTGCAAGGGATGCTGTTCTGGCACTGTATGATTTAGCATATTTAAGCCTTGCTTCCTGGTATAACTTTGATTTTTCTGGAAAATGATTAACAGATAACCCAGATGCAAATGGCGCCCTTACAAAAATATAAGCGTCAAAATTTTCCATAGCTTCTGCATAAAGTGGATCCACATAGCGCAGTGCATGCTGGCTGGCTTCTTCCATAAAGATTTGCTGCTGATCTTTGAAATCCATAGAGCAAAAAGCAATTCCACCCGATTTGAGCGCCTCTCTGTATATTTCCTTCACCAAAGGTTCTGCCAGTGTGCTGGATTGTACCCATAATTTTTGACCCTCCTGCAGATTCACACAATATTGAACCAATAGTTTGGCATATTTTTCATAAATGGCTAAACTCATTTATAAGTAGAATTTAAGACCTATTCGAAGATCATTATTATAAAATAAAGAGGGTAATATGATAAATTCCTGCCGATTTGGTTCTATGGATACGGGTAATATTTCATTACCTCCATTAAAAAGAGCAGCTGCTTCCGGTCCTAATTGATAGCTTTGAGACAAATTTTGATTTATCTCTTCTCTTCTTTTCCCAACATTTTTGCTCAAATTGAAAAATCCGATGTTGTATTGAATTTGCAGGGCAAAACTTCTGCTAAATTTCCATTCATAACCTATGAGCGCCCCCAAATCAAATCTACTCAGTCCCAATGACTCAGGTGTACTAGAATTCAGATTACCATTGGTACTGGTCATCTGTAAGAGGCAGGATAAGTTCAATCCTAAAGAAATATTATGTCTTGGCAAAAAATGATATGATACGGAGAGCGGCAGCTCAAAAAAGCTATATTGATTCACTTCTGTTAAAGTTGATTTTCGGTTTTCATAAAACACCGCTGAACTTGGGTCAGTATCAACTAACAGAGCCATGGTTTGAGTTTCCATACGTGAGGGCAGATTCATATTTTGTAGTAATTTCCATATGAGTTGACCTTCCACTGCATAGCGTTTGCTTATTCTTTTTCTTGCAAACAGAGATAAAGTAGGACCTATTGCAGCCTGTTCATTTCGGTATAATTTTGAAATGACTGAAGCTGTTATTCCTTTTTGCCAACCTCTTTTTATGTTGAAATTACCATTGGTTTCGATTTGAATTAAAGGCAGATTGGTTGAGTTATTGGCTATGGGTAAACTCTTGATTACCTCCAAATTTTGGTTGGAATAGAATTTGGATACCGTTTTATCCTCTTCTGCAATAGGATTACTTTTCTCTTCTGTAATTGTGTTTATGTTTTGAGGTTCCTTGGTTACAAATTTATCAGAGGGTGATATTTTGGATGAGGCCACCTTTTCTTTAATCTTCTGGAAATAATTTTTAGGATTGGATCTGTTATTTTTTAATGAGGAGCTGCTATCCTTTAATTTATTATGGCTATTCTTGGTATCAGAGGGTTTAGAATTTAAGACTGTATTTGATTCCTTTGGTTCTGAAAGGATTGCAGGAGAATTATTTGTGGAGGCAGTCAGATTTTCTGTAGGCTTATCAAATTTGTTTTGTCGAGTAGAAATGATTCTGTTTGTTTGTGCAATTGTTTGCTTTTCAGAATACAATTGATAGAATAAACCAGCGCTAAGAATGAGTAACAGGCTTGCTGCAGCATAGTAAAGCAAGTATCTTTTTTTCTTCTTTTGATTCAGAAGTGATTCCATGGCCGTCCAAGCAGATTCTTGAAGAGCGAATTCATGTTGTGATAGAATCAATTTAATTTTTTCAGAATGGACAGCATCAATTTTTTGATTGAGGTCAGCCCAGGCTTCCTCTGTAGGTTCAAAGCTATGACGTTCAAGAGTTTCTCCGATTTTATTACTTTCTACACTTGAGGAATTTGCTTCGATTTGTTCAGACATCTTCTCCCAGCCCATTTCCGGTAAGGAAAAAGAATGGTTTTCTAATTTTAATCTTAATTTTTCGTCTTCGTTTGAGTAAAATGGAATCATAGGCGATTACGAAACTTTATTTTGTAAATACTTCTCTCTTTTTTCTAACATTCCCTGGAGTTCCTTTCTTGCATTTGCTAAGTGCCATTTGGATGTACCGGTAGAAATGTTTAGTAATTCTGAAATATCCTTGTGTTTGTAACCATCTATTACATACAAATTAAACACGGCTCGACTGGCTGCAGGTAGTTGTTGAATTAATTTATAAATTTCTTCAGCATGTAACTGACTTAAGCCATCTGGACTTACTGCGGCATCTTGGGTCACATTAAAATCCATAACCTGTCGGTAGCGGGTAGTTTTTCTAACATGATCAATAGCAGTATTGAAAACGATTTTAGCTATCCACCCGCCTAAATTGGTATTGTCTTCAAATTTATCTAATGATTGAAATACCTTGAGGAAACTGTTGTTTAAAATATCTAAAGCTTCATCTTGGTTTTGGGTGTAACGCATACATATACCATACATTTTGCCAAAATATTTTTCATATAAATATTTTTGTGCAAGACGATGTTCTAGTCTGCAACCATCTATAAGTTCTTGATCTGTACTCTGCGAATGGTACCCCATAATGATAAGGTTGAAAACCCAATTTGTGTATAATTTCTACATAAAGATAGTTTAATTTAATAAAGAATACTAAAGTCGATTGAAAACGAAATCATTCTAAATAAGGTTGGTGAATTGGCAAATTTATTCTTTTGTGAATTTTTACTATTTTTCTACCTTAGTACAAATAATTTTAAAATGCAGTTTAAGACGATATTACTTTTCTCCTTGCTTTTGATAGGTTCTATGGCCTCCGTTCCCGATAATTCATTTCCTGAGGTAGAAAGATGGGTTGAGCAGACCATACAGCAAATGTCATTAGACGAATGTATTGGTCAACTTATTATGGTACCTGTACACCCTAAAAAAGGGGAGGAGAATGAAACTTTGGTAAAGTCTTATGTTGAGGATTATCATGTGGGAGGGCTGATTATGTTTCAGGGTGGACCTCAAAGAACAATACAACTCATCAACCAGTATCAAGCTTTATCTTCCTTACCCATGTTGGTGGCAATTGATGGTGAATGGGGAGTGCAGATGCGCTTAGATTCAGTTTTAGCTTTGCCCAAGCAAATGTTGTTGGGAGCCATTCAAGAAAATCAATTGATTTATGATTATGGCAAATTAGTTGCTGAACAATGTAAAAGGTTAGGAATTCATATCAATTTTGCTCCAGTTGTAGATATCAATAATAACAGCCAGAATCCTGTAATCGGAGATCGCTCTTTTGGCGAATCTAAGTCAAAAGTTACGGACAAAGCTTATAAATACATGAAGGGAATGGAGGATCATGGTATTATGACCTGCCTCAAGCATTTTCCGGGTCATGGAGATACCCATACCGATTCTCATTATGATTTACCCATAATCAAACACTCTAAAGAAAGGCTCGATTCGGTTGAGCTTTATCCATTCAAACAACTTTTTAAATTGGGTGCTTCCTCTGTAATGGTGGCTCATTTACATATTCCAGCCTTGGATAAAACTGAAAATTTACCCACAACCCTTTCACACAAAGTAGTAACCGAATTATTGCAATTGAAATTGAAATCAGAAGGTTTAATTTTCACCGATGCCTTGAATATGAAAGGAGTAACCAAACATTTTAAAGATGGAGAAGCTGGAGTAAAAGCTTTACAAGCAGGTGTTGATATTTTGCTTATGCCTGAAAATGTGGAAAAAGCTATTGTTGCCATAAAAAAAGCAATTATCAACGGAGATTTGGATACATTCTATCTAAAAGAAAAAGTGAGAAAAATTTTGAGAGTGAAGTATAAATTAGGCTTAACTCATTTTACTCCTATTCCTGTAGAAAAGGTAGGGGAGGATTTAAATCAGCCAACCCAAAGAGAATTTATCCAAAAATTAGCTGAAAAATCAATTACTCTGGTTAAAAATGATAATAAGTTAATTCCCATTTCATCAGATAAAACCAATAAAGTAGCCAGTTTGTCTATTGGTTATGGAGATGAAACTCCCTTTCAATCTAGTTTAAGTCATTATGGGGTAAAAAAGAATTTTCAGTTAGAGCAGGTAGTAAAAGGTACCGAACTTCTTCCGGAATTGCAAAAGTTTGAAACCGTTATCATTGGTCTTCATAAAATTGGTAGAATACCTCAAAGGGATTTTGGAATCAATTCAGCAACCAGAGATTTAATTCAGGCCATTTCAAAAAAATCAAAAGTAATTTTAGTTGTATTTGGCAATGCTTATGCTTTAAAATATTTTGAGAATATGCCTGGCTTGATATGTACTTATCATGAGGACCCAGTTTATCAACGGACAGCAGCAAAAGCTATTTTTGGTTGGAAGGGTTTTTATGGAAAATTACCCGTAGGTGTAGGAACGCAATTCCCAGAGGGACATTCTTTTCTAATGGATGAGTCTCATGCTTCTGAATTTGAAGAAATAGGAAAAGAGTTGGGTTTTGACATGGCTAAGATTTCGTCAATTGATGATATCGCCTTTGAAGCAATCGATTATGGAGCTACGCCCGGTTGCCAGGTTCTAGTTATGAAAAATGGAAAAAAAATATACCACAAAACTTATGGCTATACTACCTATGATAAAACCAGGAAGGTGCAAAAAGAAGATGTTTATGATTTGGCTTCAGTAACAAAGGTAGCTGCAACAACAATTTCTCTCATGAAATTATACGAAACGGGAAAACTTGATCTCAATAAAACTTTGGGGGATTACATCCCTGAATTAAAAGGTAGCAATAAGGAAAACCTAAAAATAAATCAGGTATTGGCACATGAAGCAGGATTGAAAGCATGGATCCCAATTTATCTGAAGGGTTTGGATAAAAATAAAAATCCAGACATTACATATTTTAGAAAATCACCCAACGCTGCATTTAATATTCAGATCAACGATAGTCTATATACAAATAAAGTATTTATAGATTCTATTTTTTGGAAGAGAATTATAGAGAACAGCTTAGATGAGCCTATATACAGATATAGTGATTTGGGTTTTATTCTATTTACAAAATTAATTGAAAATATTAGTGGAAAACCATTGGATGAATTTGTGATGGATAATTTTTACAAACCGATGAATTTATCTGTCATTGGCTACAAGCCGCTATCGAGGTCAATCACAAAAGAAAGAATCATTCCTACAGAAGAAGATCAGTATTTTAGAAAAACAAAAGTGCAGGGATTTGTCCATGATCCTAATGCCGCTTTGCTGGGGGGTGTTTCCGGACATGCCGGACTGTTTTCTAATGCTACCGATTTAGCCGCTGTTTATCAAATGTTGTTGGACAAAGGTATGTATAATGGGAAAAGATACTTAGAAGAAAGAACTGTTGAATTATTTACAGCTCAGTTTAGCCCTCGTTCTAGAAGAGGACTGGGATTTGATAGAAAAGAATTGGGAAATGCAGAAATTTCTCATAATGTTGCCTGGCAGGCATCGCCCTTGACTTATGGTCATTTAGGATTTACAGGTATTGGAGCTTGGGCAGATCCTGAAAATAAAATCATTTATATTTTTCTCTCCAACAGAACCTACCCTTCAGGTGAAAATGCAAAATTGGTTCAGATGAATATTCGCCCAAGAATTCAAGAAAAAATTTATAAAGCCATAATTCGTTGATAAGCAGCTTCTTAGGTTAAATGCCTAAATTTTTGATTTAGGTTTTATACCCAAGTTCATCTCCTTAAACAGTCGTAATCTTGTATTCAAGACCAAAGATCGACTGTTATGAAAAAACTTATTTATTGTTTGGGTATAGCATTGTGCCTGCCCATAATACAATTATCCGCGCAGGATCAATTGCAGAAAAGTGAAATATTTTCCCTTGACAAAAATTGTAGGGAAGTCCAGCTGAGCCTGGAATCCAAACAAATTAAAATTTACAAAACCAAAGGTAGCAGGCTCATCATTGAGAGTACCCTGGAATGTCAGAGCAATATTCCAGTTCGTCTGGATGAGCGAAAATTACAGTTGGAATTTTCCACTGATGAGCTTGGCGTTTTTCGGATGTTTGGGCAAAAACCCAGGGAAATAATCAGACCTGAAATACAAATCAAGGAAAGATTTGTGTATACGGTTTATATACCAGAGCATATCTCCCAAATCATAATTAATGGACAAATCCTCAAGCAGGAGGTATTTGCAAACCTATAGGTAGTTTACCTATCAACTTAGGTCTAATGCCTATTTATGCAGATTAGGTAGATTTTTTGAAGTAGAAAATGAAACAATAACGTAAAACACCATAAGCAAATAAAACAAAAGATATGAGATCAATTATTTACACCGCACTTGTTTTTGCAACACTTTCGATGTCACAGAAGTCATTTGCCCAGAGGGCGGAAGTGGCAGATCAAATGTTTGTGCTTGAAAAAAACATTCAAAGGATTGAATTAAACATTGACACAGACGATGTTGTAATCTTCCGTAACCAGGGTTCCAGATTGGTAATCGAAGGGACAATTACTTACGAGAAAGACATCTTTACGAAGATCAACGAGGATAGGCTTGCTTTGATTCCCATTTTCAACGGCAATATCTTGTCGCTGAGTAGTATGCTTAAAAATCATATGATCAAAGATGGGGTAAAAGTTACAGGTTCTTGTCGCTATGTATTACACCTGCCTATGCATGTGCAGTCTGTAAGAGTGAATGGCAAAGAAGTAGGAGATTTCATAGCATCGGATAATTAAGGTAGTATTTCAACCTGAGTACCCGGGGAGACAATAGAATATATTTCTTCAATCTCCTCATTGGTCAATGCGATACAACCTTCAGTCCAATCTCTCCATCTGTGCAGCCTTCCCCAAATGCGATAATCTTTATTTATTCCATGGATAAGGATGCCAGATCCTGTTCTTCCGTTTTTATTATCCCGTTCGTTTGGATAATTTATTGCCAGAGCTCTATGATATTTTGGGTGAACTTGTTTATAGGAAACATGATACAACCCTTCTGGAGTTTTTAAATCACCTTGTTTTTCTTTTGCCCCAACTGGATTTTTACCCAATGAAATAGTGTAAGTGTTGATTATTTGCTTGCCATTTAACAAGAGCAATTTTCTCTTTGATTTGAGCACTTGAATTTTATCAATTTTACCATGATATTCAAGCTTATTATGCGGGTAAAAATAATACACACACAATAGAAATACAGAAAGTTAAGTTCCGAGCAGGATTAGATTTTTCTTTTTCATTTCAAATTTTTTAAAGTTCTTCTTGTTATTATTTGAAACGATATGGTCAGATTTATATTTTACAAGATATCCAAAACTTTTAATTCAACCCTTTGATTTTTGGCACGTCCCTCTTCTGTACTGTTATCAGCCACAGGAACCCTTTTTCCATAGCCCTTGAAACTAATCAGTTTTTCACTTACCCCTTTACTCAATAGATACAAAAAGACAGACTTTGCCCTGTTATTAGATAATTGATCGCAATATTCGTGTGCGGGCAATCCATTGGTGTGTCCACCAATTTCAACTTTTATATTTTTATTGGTCAGTAAAAATTGCGCTAACTCGTTTAATGTTTGGGCAGAAGTTGTGGTAAATGAACTTGAATCGGCCAGAAAATATAAGTTTTCAATTTTGAAACTTTGTCCTTTTTTTATTTCATTGACCTTAATCTCAGTGCTAAAACTATTCTGAATCGTTACGATTTCTTGGAATTGCTCTGTACTGATTATTTTAAATTCAAAATCATTCGTTTTGCTTTTTTCGAATTTAGGTACTCGATTGGCTTTAATGCCTCTTGAAACCAGATAATTTTTTATGGATTCAAGCTGTTTGGTTCCATTGTCGGTAGCATTGGCAGGACTATTCAATTGTATGACTAAATTGGGATACTCCTCCATCAAATGAAGTAAACGCTCTAATTCATAACTTGCATATGTAGTAGGATTCACAGAAGCATCAAAAGAAATATTTGGCATAGGAACGATTAGCCCTTTTTGTACAGGGTATAATTTCATTGTGATTTGGTAAGAACTTATATTTTCTTCCTTGAATTCAAGTTGAATTCTATTGGTAACGCCATAATATCCTTTTTTTATACCGTAGAAATCATAATTCATATGCGTAGGTAAACTGCCTTTAAAACTACCGTCTGTAGGATTTGACTTTGTGAGTAATATTTCCTTGTGTTTGGGTGCTGTAAAAAATGTAATCTCAGCGGCCAATGCTTTGCCAGTGACAGCATCTGTTACAACACCAGTAAAAATACAGGTTGAATCTACCTTCTTCTCTTCTGTGTAAAACTCGAAAATGTCCAGTTTGTTCTTGCTGTTTCTATTCGAAGTAAAATAGGCCACATCTCCCAATTGGGTAATATGAAAACCCATTTCATTCGCAGATGAATTTATTTCAGGTCCAAGGTTTTTTGGAGTTGACCAATTCAGCCAACTGTCGTCTTTTCTTTCACTTACAAATATGTCAAATTTGCCATATCCGGGATGACCTTCAGAAGAGAAATATAATTTCTTTCCATCAGTTGATAAAACTGGAAAATTATCATCATGTAAGGTGTTGATTATAGAACCCATATTTATGGGTTTACTATATGTTTTTTCGTCAATTTGAAAACTGACATATAAGTCATTATCTCCAATCGAATTTTCATTTTGTATGGAAGATATAAGTACTTTTCTATTGGAAGAAAATCCATATTCTACATACTTACTTAAATTTTTGAAATCTTCAACTACAATGTCCTTGGGCATCGACCAACCATTGGATTCTAAGTGGGAGATGGAGAGCCCCTGCGATTTAATTTCACCTTTATCGTTGTATTGGTTTGCTAAAATAAAAGTATGTTCATCAGGTGATACATAAACAATAAAATTGTTTCCGTCATTATTTAAAGGACGTCCGATAGATTGGGCAATGGAAAAATTTCCATCCGACTCTTTTTTGGAAAACCAAATATCAGAATTTTTATCTTTTCCCGTATTTTCAGGATGCTCTTTACGCGAAAAGTATAAGGTTTTTCCATCAGCTGAAATAAGTGGTGTGTTCTCATAAGCAGTTGTATTAATCCTTTCAATGGGCCTGCTCAACCTACCTTTGACAGGATTGTCGATTAAATTCATTTTCGCATCCTGTTTTACAATGACATAATCCACCTCAATGATTGAATTTTTATCAACCAAGAATCCCAGATTAGCCCCTTTTAATGTAGGAAAAGTACTTGAGTGAATTAAGCTGTCATTGATAAAATAACGAAGTTCTTGCTTGTTACCCTTAATTTTCAGAATGTTGAAGTTTCCTGTTCCCTTGATTTGTTTTGAAAAGGTTTGTTCTACCTGGCTTGTATATTGATTGGCAACCTTGGTTTGTATAAAGAATTTACCATCTCCCGTGAGCCCAAAAGTATTCAGATTTTTTAAATCAGCCAAACCCCAGGCTAAGCCAAATGCACTTTTTGCAGAACCAGATTTCAGTCTCAGTTTTACCTCTATTTCAAAGTCTAATTTGTGGGTGAAATAATCGATATCTCTCCAGCAATACCATCTTTGCGTAGTGTCTTTATCTTGTAAAATATAAAATCCATTTTCAATTTTGAAATAGGAACTGGCGTCGTTGACTATAAACCAGCTACCGTCATCTTTGTCAAAATCATCCCGGAATAAAACTTGTTTTTGAGCCAAAAGTGTAAAGTGATTTGTAAATGAAATAACAAACAAGAAGAAAATAAGCTGTTTCATAAGTTCAGTTTTAATATAAAAGAAGCCTCAAAGAGTAATCAGGGCTGCAAATAAATCGGGGCCAACCAGAATTTGTGGATGACCCCGAAAATATCATTTATTTAGATGTTTTCAAAAATTAAATTCCTCTTGCAGAAGTACTTTGCTGAATCCAACAGGGTACTACAAAGGTAGAACCTTCATTGATTCCTCTTTGCAATAAATCTGATTTGGATGGCATATAACCGGAATATTTTCCGATGAGCCTATTGGCTTCTTCAGCTGAGGAGGGGTCTACATTTTTAGCTCTGACCCATTCATCAATTGCTGGCCAAACACAAACCTGAGCATCAAAACCTGTACCGTTGGTTGCAGGGCTACATCTACCACCACTACTAGCGTACATGGTCCCTACCAGAATGTATGGGTCACCCCAGTCAGGTCTAAGCTTGGAAGCCAGTCTGCAATAAGTGCGGGCATTACTAAAGCTACCCTCTCTGTAAAGTGAAAATGCATATCTGTAAATCTCGGTTCCTTTGGTTTTATCATCCAGCCATTCTTTTTTACTATTGGCTAGTTCTGGAATCAATGTATTTACTTTTTCCTTGTATGCAGCTGATTCTGCCGTGTCTAATTCAGCAAGAGCGCGGTAAGCTTGAATTTTAGAGAAGATAGTTGAACTGTCGGCTGTTGTAATTTCTTTTTGTCTGGCAATTTCTTTACCTAAATTCAAGGATCTGTATTTTGCCCAAATTTCTTTATATAACTCACTTTCTTTACCGCATTTGTCAGCTAGCTTGGTTGCCATAACCTTTAGTGTATCAGCATTTTCAAAAACAGACTTATAGATGGCACTATATTTTGCAGTCCAATAATCACAGCCAAAAATTTCAGGAACCGCCGTGTATTGTTTTTCCATTTCTTCTAGATTCTTTTTGAAATTGGCCGCATCTTTATTTTTTTCAATATTTTGATTAGCAATCTTTTTTAACTTTTCATACAATGCTCTTAGATATTCTGCATCATATCCTGTCGCCTTACTCTTGTAAAGATAAATCGCTATGGTTGGCATGTAAAGCAAGTTCATGGAAGGCGGACTTTCTTTGCCAATTTCCATAGATTTTTCAAAAACTTTGATTGTTTTTACCACATCGTATCCATTGGCATACAGATAATATCCTTGGTACGCTCTGTTCAGGGCATCCTCTCCATTACAGGCTGCATTTTCATCATAGAGAGCTATAGCTTTTTCAATCCATTCAGTTTTTTTTCCCGCTTCTTTTTCTTCTTTTGCGAAATGAAAACACATGTCAATTCCATCAGTAAAATGTGTAGATTTTGCAGGAGTAGGTATTTTTACAGTTTGAAAAAGAGCTTCCCAAATGGGGTAGGCTTCATTGTATTTTTTCTCTTTCAGCTTGTCGCGATAAATGACATGTTGTTTTTTTGCCTCCTCTTCACCTGCAGGATATTTATCCCAGGACCCGCATTGAGATTTTATTTGTGAAGAAATACTGAACCCAATCAAGGTAATGAGTGCAATGGTTTTCGTTTGTATTTTCATAATGTATAAATTTTCAATTATCTGAATCTAGCTCTTCTGAACCAAGAATGATCATTCAACGTAAATCCAAGGTGCACTTGAAAATATTGTTCGGAAATAACATCGGGATGTCCCATATAACCATATTCAAATGCCAGTTGTATTTGTCCTAAAATTTGAGTTGCTGATACCTTCTTAGGCTTCATGTGTAAACCTAATCCAAATGTTATGCCATATTTGTAAAGTTGATAATATTTTGAGTTTAATTCTATAATTCTTGCATCAGTACCATAAAATCCACCCAATCTGTATCGTATTCTTTTAAGATAATTTGAAAAATCGAGAAAATCTGGTGTGAACTCAGCACCCAGAGCAATTTTGTAGTTGTCAGCAACTGAAAGTGACTTGAAACTATTGCTACTTTGAGAGCAGATCTGGTACTCGAAATTGGCTCCAAACCTCCAGGATAAGCCTTTTGTGATTGCAATACCGAAACTTATATTTTGAGGCAAAGTCATTTCTCCTTTTACTTCATTACCTAATAATAAGGTATCAATTGAATAATATGATCCATATCTGATCCTTTCTTCCGATTGACTTAATTGTATGGGAGCTGAACCACTGTAAGTTGCGCCAAAGGTGAGTTTTGTATGTTTTAACGGATCAGGTTTATCTGTTTTTTTAATAAAATACAGGTCATACTGCAGCCCAAGGTCATATACAAAACCATAAGCAGATTCATTGGTGAGAAATCTTTCACTATAACCAAAAACAAAGGCACTATCTGTAAAAGTAATCACCTTTCTGTCTTCAATGTTTCCAAATATAAATCCCAGATTCGCACCGACAGACAAGCCTTTGTAAGCTACTCCATTACTCCAGTTAACACGATATCTCGTACCAGATCCGGCATATTTATATTCCATGGAGCCAATATCTTCCAATTCTCTTTTCACCCGGCTGTCATAACCTACTGTGCTGAATGGCACTAAGTTGACACCCATTCCCCATTGAATAGGAATTCCCCTTCTCAAGGTATCAGTGGCAATTTCCCAGCTTTTGGTTATAGGAAAAGCAATCGCAAGATAATCAATGTTACCATCATTGGCTGGAGCCGTCAATTGAGTGGTTGTTTCATTGAGAATACTATGTTTGTAAAATACACTGAGATCATAATTCGTAGAACGAATATGTGTCAATGAGGCAGGATTGGAAATACTGTAATCCCAAATACTACTGTAGGTGGAAGCAAAAGCTCCGGCAGAACCATGAACCGAACTATAATAATTGGTGAACAAGTCCCCATACCCATAGCGCGAAAAAGGAGAATTTCTTCTTGTATAATATTGAGAATAGGTGCTTTCAACTAATTGAAATAAAAGAAAACCAATTAAAAAAATTCTCGATAAGGATAAGCTCGTTCTGTTATGTAGAAACATTGTAATTCAATATTTGATTTAATCCCGAGAGGACTAACTCAGGAATTGCAAATATCTGATTTTCCATAAGACTTTCAAAGAAAATCGCATCACCACCTGTAATTATAACCCTTAAATCAGGAAATTTATCTCGATAAGCAGCAATCATTCCCTTCATTTCATATAACATACCAAAAACTACACCCGTTTGTATAGATCCAACTGTGTTTTTTCCAATCAGTTCGTCGGGAATTTCTTTCGTTACCAAGGGGAGTTTGTCTGTGTAATGAGCCAATGCCTTAAACCTCATCTCCAATCCCGGAAGAATATTGCCCCCGAAATAATTTTTGTGATGATCTATCAAATCATAGGTAACACAGGTACCGGCATCTATCACAAGAATATCAGAATTGGGAAAATTTGTTGAGGCGCCAACCACTGCAGCTAATCGATCTCTCCCGAGAGTCTCAGGACTTTCATAGAGATTGCTGACAGGAACGGAACTTGTTGAGTCGAGTTCCATGTAAAATTTTACCTTTGGGGATAGTATTCTTTTGTATTTACCCTGTTTCTTTTTAACGGAAGAGACAATTACATGCTGAATCTGATACTTTTTTAAAACCTTATCCAGCTTGGCAACAGTTATTTCTTCTCTGATAATGAGCTTGATTAAACTATTATCTGTATCATATACAGCGAGTTTGGTGCGACTGTTTCCAATATCAATGCAGAGATTCATCAGTTTGTAGGTTTCTGAAACCAAATATAGACCTATTTTTTTATTTTGAAATTTTATACAGGTTAAGTTTACTTGTAAATAAAAAAAACCGGTAAAAACCGGTTTATTCTTCTATTCTTAATTGAAATCCATTGCCATGGATATTCACTATTTCTATGTTTTTATCATGACTCAAATACTTTCGTAGCTTTGTGACAAATACGTCCATACTTCTTGCTGTAAAATAGTTGTCGTCGCTCCATATTTCTTTTAAGGCCACACTTCTTGGGAGAATATCATTTTTGTACTGACAGAACATTTTAAGCAGTTCAGCTTCCTTGGGGGAAAGTTTTTCTTGAGTTTCTTGCCCTGAGATAATAATGCTTAAGATTCTGAGTGGATAATTAAAGTGGTACTTGCCAATCTGATATTCTTTTTGATCTGTTCTGTATCGATCGTTTTTATACACTCTTTTCAATACAGCCTGTATGCGATATAACAATTCTTCTGAGGTAAAAGGCTTGGATATATAGTCGTCAGCACCTGATTTGAATCCTTGAATAATATCTTCCTTGAGCGTTTTGGCTGTTAAAAAAATAATAGGTGTGCTCATGTCTCTCTCTCTAATTTCTTTCGCTAATGTAAATCCATCCTTTTTAGGCATCATTACATCGAGTATGCATAAATCAAAGACATTCTGAGAGAAAATTTCAAAACCCATTTCACCATCTGTAGCTAAAGTGACATCATAGTCATTCATCTCTAGGTAAGAGCACAGCACATCACCGAAATTTCTATCGTCTTCAACCAGCAGGATTTTACTTTTCTGGTTCATAGGGATTTGTTTTAGGTTAATTTAATTTTTTTTATGATACTACATAAATTATGCCGAACTGTTAATAATGTTAATAAATCTTTAAAAATTATGTAAAATTAAACAACTTGACTTTGAAAATGGCTGGGAAGGAATACTGTAAATATACTTCCCTTACCAGGTTCACTTTTAACTTCAATATTTCCGGCATGTGCAGTCACAATTGCTTTTACGTAACTCAGGCCGAGTCCAAAACCTTTGATATTATGAACATTTCCTGTAGGCACTCTGTAAAACTGGTCAAAAATAAATTTTCTGGCTTCGTGACTAATCCCTTCGCCCTTATCTTCTACGGCTATTTTTATTCCTTTGTTTGCATCAGTTACCGTAATTTTTATCTGTGGTTTGTCTGGAGAATATTTATTGGCGTTATCCAATAAGTTGTTAATGATATTCGTAAAATGGGTTTCATCGACCTCAATTTCTTTACAACTTGCCTGATAATCAACTGATATCTGTCCTGATTTTTGCTCCACCTGCAATAATATTTTTTCGACACAATTTTCTATGGTTTCCTTGACATCAATTTTTTCAATATTCAGATTCAATTCCTTTTTTTCGATTCGAGCCATTTGCAATACTTTCCCTACCTGGTTATCCATTCTTGAGTTTTCCTCTTTGATAATATGAATAAATTTTTGAGCTTTTTCGAGTTGTTGATTCTGAATCAAATTTTTTAAGGCATCTGTAGCCAGAGAAATGGTTGCAATCGGCGTTTTAAACTCATGGGTCATATTATTGAGAAAATCAGTCTTCATCTTGGATAATTTTTTCTGATGAAGAATGATAAATGCAGTATAATAAAATCCAAACATAATGATTGCTGAGAAAAAAATGGAAAGGATTAAATGTAGTAACAGTCCTCTCCAAATGAAGGCATCCTTATCCGGAAAATCAATAAATAAAGTGGCAATTGAATCCTTCGTACTTGGAAATAACTTCGCTTTGTATTTAAAGCTTTTCGGTAATCCGTATTTTTTTTTATGTTGTTTGTAAAGTTGATTGGTCTGAACAAAAGTATCTTGATTAACAGCGTAAATTCCATAGGCGTAGGACACATGAACTCCTTTTTGTTGTAGCTCCTGGTAGAGTAAATGATCTACCATTTTTAAACTTACTCTTTTTTCTACAGGTGTATTTTTGACAACACTATGATATGTAAAATAGGTTTTGAATTGGGTAAGAAATACTTCAGTACTGCCTTTTTTCCATGACTTTGCTATTTCTTTTTTAAATAACTTTTTTCCACTGGGCAAAGGCTTGATGTCTACACTGGAATAAGGTTTTATCTGTGCTGTATCTCTTCTCAATGTACTATGTATGGCTT
>CAZNNX010000045.1:0-19720 GCA_964574485.1 uncultured Saprospiraceae bacterium
AATGATTGAACTTTTTTCCGTGTCTCATGATTAATTAATTTACTTCACAGCACAATTGTAACTGTAGTTTGATAATATTTATTCTTCGTCTAATTTATATTTTGATAAATCCATACCAAAGGATAGACCTTTATCTTGCAATAACTCTTCGATTTCAACGAGTGATTTTTTACCGAAATTTCTAAACTTTAGTAACTCGTGAGTTTCATACTGGACCATTTCACCTAAAGAATTTATCTTGGCAGCCTTCAGACAATTGTAAGCTCTAACTGATAAATCAAGATCTTCAAGAGAAGTTTTTAGCAATTTTCTCATATGTAAGATATGTTCATCAACCACATTATCATCTTTATCAGTTTCATCAGGGAATTTAATGTTCTCATCAGTAATGAGCATTAAATGCTGAATCATTATTTTAGAAGCTTCTTTGATTGCATATTCAGGATGTATTGTGCCATCAGTTTTAATTTCAATAACTAATTTTTCATAGTCAGTTCTTTGACCAACACGGCTACTTTCTACAGAGAATTTTACATTTTTAATTGGAGTATAAATAGCATCCACAGGAATAAATCCAATAGGTGCATCTTTAGGAAGATTCTCTTCTGCTGGAATGTACCCACGTCCCTTTGTAATATTTAGTTCCATTTCAATTGTAATCGAAGGATCTAGATTACAAATAACTAAATTAGGGTTAGTAACTTTGAAAAGATTTGTATTTGTTGTCAAATCACCGGCAACAATTGATGATTTACCTGAAACAGTTACATAAATTTTTTCACTATTAGAGTCAAAATCATCTCCAATATATTTAAGGCGTACCTGCTTTAAATTTAAGATTATGTCAACAACATCCTCAACAACACCATTGATTGAAGAAAATTCGTGATCAACACCTTTAATTCTAACAGCAGATATAGCAAAACCTTCAAGTGAAGATAAAAGAATTCTTCTGATAGAATTTCCAATTGTTTGTCCAAAACCAGGTTCTAAAGGTTTGAATTCAAAAAGACCTTCAAAGTCATCAGACTTTTGTAACAAAATTTTATCTGGTTTTTGGAAATTTAATAGACTCATATATGAATATTAGATACAATAATTAAAAGAGGATTATTTAGAATATAGCTCTACAATTAGCTGTTCGTTGATGTTTTCGGGTATTAAATCTCTGGTAGGATAGTTTAGTAAAGAACCTTCCATTTTAGAATTATTCCAGTTCAACCATGTATACTTTCTAGCATTAGAAGAATTAGCTGCAATGGAATCTGTTATAGCTACAACAGACTGAGATTTACCTCTAACAGCAACAACATCACCAGGTTTAACAGTAAATGAAGGAATTGTAGTTACAGTACCATTTACTGCAATATGGCCATGAGAAACTAATTGTCTTGCACCTGATCTTGTATTTGATAAACCCAAACGATAGCAAACATTGTCAAGTCTAGCTTCTAACAATTGTAATAGATTCTCACCTGTTACACCAGATTTTCTTACTGCATTTTCAAATGTTTTGCGGAATTGTCTTTCCAAAACACCATATGTATATTTAGCTTTTTGCTTTTCTAATAATTGAATAGCATAATCTGATCTCTGCTTTCTCTTTTTGGCTAAACCATGCTGACCAGGAGGATATTTTTTCTTCTCGAAAGACTTATCAAAACCGAAAATTGGTTCATTAAAAGATCTGGCTTTTTTAGTTTTTGGTCCAGTGTAACGTGCCATTTTGAATATATATTGATTTAAAAATTAAATTAAACTCTACGCTTTTTAGGAGGTCTACAACCATTGTGAGGCAAAGGTGTGGTATCATTGATCAGTGTAACTTTAACTCCAACAGAATCAATTGCACGTATTGCAGCTTCTCTTCCTGATCCAGGACCTTTCACATAAACAACAACAGATCTTAGACCTAATTCAAATGCTTCCTTTGCAGCTTCACTTGCGCAAACCTGAGCAGCATAGGGCGTATTCTTTTTAGAACCTCTAAACTTAGATTTACCAGCCGAACCCCAAGATATAACCTGACCAGATTTATTCGTGATCGTTACGATGATATTGTTAAAAGTAGCTTGTACATAAGCACAACCTTGTACATCTACCCTAACATTTTTTTTCTTTACCTTTTTAACAGCTTTAGCCATAACAATATTAAATTTTTTAAAATATGAAAATTACTATTTAGTAGCTTTCTTTTTATTAGCAACAGTTTTTCTTTTACCTTTTCTAGTTCTCGCATTTGTACGAGTTCTTTGACCTCTCACAGGTAGGCCTCTTCTGTGACGAAGACCTCTCAAACAAGCGATATCCATTAAACGTTTGATGTTCAATTGTATCTCAGATCTAAGCTGACCTTCAACTTTATAGTTATCTCCAAGAATTCTTCTGATTTCTTTAATATTGTCATCAGACCAATCCTTTACTCTGATATCTTCACTAATATTAGCTTCAGCTAAAATATTTTTTGCACTTGTATTTCCAATTCCAAAAATATAAGTAAGACCAATAACTCCTCTTTTGTTTTTGGGTAAATCTACCCCTGCAATTCTTGCCATAAATAATTTGATTTTTTAGATTGATTAACCTTGTCTTTGTTTGAATTTAGGATTCTTCTTATTGATGATATAAAGCTTTCCTTTTCTTCTTACAATTTTACAATCAGCTGATCTTTTCTTGATTGATGGACGTACTTTCATGATTCTAATTTTATACTATTTATACCTATAAATAATTCTACCTCTCGTTAAGTCATATGGAGACATTTCTACAGAAACTTTATCACCAGGTAGAATTCTTATATAATTCATTCTCATTTTACCAGATATTGTTGCAATAATAATATGACCGTTCTCTAACTGGACTCTAAACATAGCATTTGACAATGCTTCAGTTATAATTCCATCTTGTTTGATTAGGTTTTTTGTACTCATATTAAAATTGGACTGCAAATATCTAAATTATAGTTAATTATTATGTAGTTTTTAAGGACTTTCTTCTATTATTTCTACTCTCACCATCAAAACCATGCATTGAAAGATGACCATTAATCTGCTGAATAGTATCGAGTACTACAGCAACAAAAATTAATAAAGATGTACCACCAAAGAAAATTGCAAAATTAGTATCAATCATTAAAAAAGATCTTGCAATACCAGGTAATACAGCAATTATAGCTAATGCAATAGATCCGGGTAAAGTTATTCTTGTTGTTACTTCATCTATAAATTCCGCTTCTTCACCTCTATTTACATTAGGTATAAATGCGTTCTGATTTTTAAGGTAGTCTTCATACTGTTTTGGGTTAGATATCAGAGCTGTATAGACATATGTAAATAAAACCACCAAAATGAAGAAAACTAAATTATAAGAAAAAGAGGTAAAATCAGACAAAGAAGATATAAATGAACCAGGATCAGCATTAAATCCCAGAGCCTGCGCAATTGCTCCGGGTATAAACATAATTGCTTGTGCAAATATAATTGGCATAACACCAGCAGCGTTTAACTTTACAGGAATATGATCCAAACCGTTGATTTGATTGGAAGAAGCAAGTGCATGTTTAGCGAACTTAATTTGAATTTTTCTAACTGCTTGTACAATTGCAACAGAAGCAACAACTACTAAAATAAATAATGCAATTTCCACTACAAATATTACTGGGCCGCCTGCAGAAGAACTGAATTTGCTTCCAAACTCACCCCAAAAAGCTTGAGGAAGTGTAGCAACGATACCTGCTGTAATAATGAGAGAAATTCCATTCCCAATACCTTTATCTGTTATACGCTCTCCTATCCACATGCAGAATACAGTACCAGCTGTAAGAATAATAATATTAGATAACCAAAATACAGGTAAACCAACCGATTGAGATATAGCTGAAGGAAAAGCAGCATGAAGATAATTCAAGTATGCGGAACCTTGTACCATTGTAATGGCTATGGTTATATATCTTGTAATTTGATTCATTTTCCTTTGACCAGCCTCGCCTTCTCTCTGCAATTTATGAAAGTATGGAATTGCAAATCCAAGTAACTGAACAATAATAGAAGCTGAAATGTAGGGCATAATACCCAAAGCAAAAACAGCACCATTAAAAAAAGCTCCCCCAGAAAAAGTATTAAGTAAATCTAATAAGCCCGGATCAGAATCCCCCGATTTACCAAGAGCTGCAGTCATAGCATTTTTATCAATTCCTGGTAGAATAATGTAACTACCAAAACGATAAACTGCAAGAAGCGCAAGAGTAAAGAGAATACGATTTCTCAACTCAATTATACTCCATACTTCTTTGAACTTTTCAATTAATGATTTCATTATATTAATTAATATCTATTAAACTAATTTATAGCTTGAACCGACATGATTTAATTTATCCATTACACTTTGATCAATAAAAGACGCTTCAATTGAAAATTGAGAAGAAATTGACCCAAGATCAGTTACGTGAATTGAATCATCTTCAGATATAAAATCAAAATATTGTGCTAAAACTTTAACATCTATGGCATTAATACCTGAAATTCTCGATATACCTTGTATTAAAGCAACATTCAATTCAAGGAAGAATTTAAATGAGTTTGATTTTAAATAATTCTTTGCTGACTCTGAAAAACGTGATGCAGATAAAGTAATACCCTGATTCAAAGTACCTTTAGATAAAATTTTAATCATATCATTCTTCTGAATAATACCTAAATTGTATAAAACAGAGGTTGAAATATGATTTACATTGTATTTGACAGAAATGGCATTTAATTGTTCAAAGTTGAAAGTAACGAAACTATCAGGTCTTGTACTTTTGTATCTTTGGTGCGTGTTCTTGAATCCACCTTTAGGCAAACGCATTTGCAATGGCATTTGACCTCCTTCATGGGCTCTTTTACTCTTAAAGCCAGATCTAGATTTGGCACCTTTATGTCCACGAGTTGAAGTACCACCATGTCCTGAACCAGTACCACGTGCAATTCTTTTTGATTTTTTATTTGAACCTAATGCAGGTTTTAAATTTGAAAGTTTCATTTTATTATTTTCAATAAATTATTCAATATTAGAGCTTCTCAACTTTTAGAAGATGATTTACCTTCGAAATCATACCCTGCAATTGAGGTGTAAGGTTGTGTTCAGCAGATGAATTTAATTTATTCAAGCCCAAAGCCTTAATCGTTGATTTTTGTCTATGTGAACGATCAATCGGACTTTTAACTAAAGTTACTAATACCTTTTCCATATTATTTTTCTATCCTTTAAATACTTTATCAAGATCAATACCTCTACTTTTGGCAACTGACAACGGAGACCTTAATTTAACAAGGGCGTCGATAGTTGCTTTAATAACATTGTGTGGATTTGATGAACCATTTGATTTAGCCAATACGTTTTGAACTCCAGCTAACTCTAAAACAGCTCTCATGGCTCCACCTGCTATTACTCCTGTACCATCAGATGCAGGAAGAATGAGTACTTTACCAGCACCAAATTTTCCATGTTGCTCGTGTGGAATTGTACCCTTATAAACTGGCACTTTTACAAGATGTTTTTTTGCATCCTCTACAGCCTTTGTGATAGCAGCAGATACTTCTCTAGCCTTACCTAAGCCATGGCCAACAGTACCATTACCATCACCTACTACAACAATAGCTGCAAAACTAAAGGTTCTACCTCCTTTTGTTACTTTAGCCACACGGTTAACAGCAACCATTTTTTCTTTTAACTCTAGTTCGGTAGATTTTACCTTATTTACATTTTTAGACATAAAAATAAAATTTAAAATTGTAGAAGTTCGTTCACACCATCCTCAGAAACATTTCCTCTTGCACCATCAGCCAAAGCTTTAACTCTTCCATGGTAAAGATAACCTCCTCTGTCAAATGATATTGATTTAATTCCTTTTTCAATTGCCTTTTTTGCCAACAAAGAGCCTACCAATTTTGATTTCTCAACTTTATTAACATTGGTGTTAATGATTGATTCATCTTTAGAAGAAACAGACATTATTGTCTTCCCAGATAAATCATCAATTAGCTGAGCATAAATATGTAAATTACTTCTGTAAACAGCTAGTCTTGGTCTTTCAGGAGTTCCGGAAACCTTTTTTCTAATTCTCAAATGAATTTTACTTCTGCGAGATATTTTTGTATTTGACATAAATATTATGTTTTAAAACTATTTTGATGCAGTTTTACCTGCTTTTCTTCTAATACTTTCTCCCTTAAATCTGATACCTTTTCCTTTGTATGGTTCAGGTTTTCTAAATGATCTAATCTTCGCTGCAACCTGACCAAGAAGTTGCTTGTCGTGAGATTCTAAAACAATAAGAGGAGCTTCACCCTTTTTAGTTTCAGTAGATAACTTCACTTCATCAGGAATGAAAAACATGATTGGGTGAGAGTAGCCAAGAGCTAATTGTAATAATTGACCATTATTATCTGCTTTGTAACCAACACCGTACAACTCCATCTCTTTTCTAAACCCTTCTGAAACACCAACTACCATATTGTTGATAAGTTGTCTGTATAATCCATGAAGTGATTTGTGTCTTTTCTGTTCAGTAGCTCTAGAAATTGTAGCTGTGTTGTCTTCAATTGTAACACTGATTGCTGTTGTATCTATTTGTTGAACCAAGGTACCTTTAGGTCCCTTAACTGTAACTAAATTATTTGAATTAACAGTTAATTCGACACCTTTGGGTAAAGAAATAGGTAATTTTCCAATACGTGACATAATATAATTTGTTACTGTTAATAAATATAAAATAAAACTTCACCACCTACATTGAGTTCTCTTGCCTTCTTATCAGTTAATACCCCTCTGGAAGTAGATATAAGAGCAGTACCCAAACCATTGATTACCCTTGGCAACTCAGTAGATTTAACATACTTTCTAAGGCCAGGCTTACTGATTCTGGTCATTTTTCTGATAATAGGTTGTCTTGAACTATCATATTTGATAGCAATCTTGATAACTCCTTGATTATTTTCGGAGTCCTCAAATTTGTACTTGGAGATATACCCTTGCTCAAAAAGGATTTCTGTTATTCTTTTTTTGATGTTTGAAGCAGGTATATCTACTGTATGATGACCTGCCATTTGAGCATTTCTGATTCTAGTTAAATAATCTGAAATTGGATCTGATACTGACATAAAGTTTTTGTTATCGCTATTATTATCTGATAAGAAACAATAGCTGATTAAAAAATATTTACCAACTAGATTTAGTTACACCAGGTATTTTACCTGCCAAAGCTAAATCTCTAAATTGATTTCTACACAAACCGAACTGACGCATGTAGCCTTTTGGTCTGCCTGTTAGCTTACATCTATTGTGAAGACGTACTTTACAAGAATTTTTAGGCAACTTATCTAACTCATCCCAATTACCCTCTTGTTTAAGTTTTGCTCTTAAGGAAGAAAATTTGGCGACAATTCTTTCTCTTTTTAATTCTCTTGCTATTACTGATTTACAAGCCATGATTAGTCATTTTTGAAAGGTAATCCCATTAAGGTTAATAATTGTAAAGCCTCTTTGTCTGTTTTGGCTGATGTTACAAATGTTATATCCATACCAGTTATCCTTGGAATTTTATCCAAATCAATTTCTGGAAAGATAATTTGTTCAGTCACACCTAGTGTATAATTACCTCTACCATCAAAACTTTTAGGATTAATACCTCTAAAATCCCTTACCCTTGGTAAAGCAACATTTATTAAACGGTCAAGGAACTCATACATAATTTCATTTCTTAAAGTCACTCTGGCACCTATTGGCATACCTTCACGTAATTTAAAGTTAGCTATAGATTTCCTTGCTTTAGTTTTAACTGCTTTCTGACCCGTAATCAATGTTAATTCGTCAACAGAATTGTCAGTTAATTTTTTATCAGAGGTAGCCTGACCAACACCTTGGCTGACACAGATTTTTTCAATTTTTGGAACTTGCATAATAGATTTATACTGAAACAGTTCCATTAATTGACTCACTACTTCTTCTTTATACTTCTTTCTAAGTCTTGGTTGATAGCTCATTAGATTATTTCATTAGTTTTCTTAGATACTCTTAACTTATTTCCATCTTTCAATTCATATCTAACCTTTGAGGCAACACCTTTTGAATCGATTAACATGAGATTAGAAATATGGATAGGTGATTCTTTCTCGACAATACCACCTGGTGATTGAGCCGTTGGTTTTACATGTCTCTTGACCATATTCAACCCTTCAACAATAGCACGATTTTCTGTTCTGAAAACTTTAACTACTTTACCGGTTTCACCTTTATGATCACCAGAAATAATGAGTACATTATCCCCAGTTTTAATTTTTAATTTAATATTCTTATTGCTAGACATATTGCAGACTATTTTATAGCACCTCAGGTGCCAATGAAACAATTCTCATAAAATCCTTATCTCTTAACTCACGCGCTACAGGACCAAAAATACGTGTACCTCTTGGCTCTTCAGCAGCATTTAATAATACAACTGCATTGTCGTCAAAACGAATATAAGATCCATCAGGTCTTCTAATCTCTTTTCTTGTTCTTACGATAACAGCTTTAGACACCATACCTTTTTTAGCATTACCACCAGGGCTAGCATCTTTAACTGTCACAACAATTATGTCACCTACGGAAGCATATCTTTTTCTCGTTCCACCAAGCACCTTTATACAAAGTACTTCTTTTGCTCCAGTATTATCAGCGACATTTAGTCTACTTTCAGCTTGAATCATTGTTTTTTATTTATTTTGCTCTTTCTATAATATCAACTAATCTCCACCTTTTGGTTTTGCTTAAAGGTCTCGTTTCCATAATTCTTACAACATCACCTGTGTGGCAAGTATTAGCTTCATCATGAGCCTTAAATTTTTTAGTAGACTTCACAAACTTACCATATATGGGGTGCTTCACTCTCCTTTCCACTGAAATAGTGATAGTTTTATCCATCTTATCGCTGGTTACAACACCAACTCTTTGCTTTCTGAGATTTCTCTTAAGTTCTGTTGACATAAAGGAACTACTTTTTACTTTTTTGTAATCTTCTTCTCTTAACAATTCTTTCTCTACCTTCAGTGCTGCCATCTAATTCACGAGCACGCAACTCAGTTTTGATTCTTGCGATATTACGCTTTGCAATTACTAACTCATTTGGATTTTGTAAAGCAGAAACATTATGTTTATACCTTAAATCCTGATGATTTGCTTCGGCTAGCACCAGCTCTTCGTTTAATTTCTCAATAGAGAGAGTTTTATAATCTAAATTTTCCATTATACAATAATTATAATTCTACGTAATCAGGACGCTCAATAAATTTGGTTTTAACAGGAAGTTTTTGGGAAGCTAAACGTAAAGCTTCTTCAGCTGTAGCTCTTTTAACGCCATCAATTTCAAATAATATTCTTCCTGGATGTATCACAGCGACATAATGAGACAATCCACCTTTACCTTTACCCATACGAACCTCATTTGGCTTCTTAGTGATGGGTTTATCAGGAAATATCTTTATCCAAACCTTACCTTCACGTTTCATGTAACGAGTCATGGCAATCCTTGCAGATTCAATCTGTCTATTTGTAATCCAGCCTTCTTCTAAAGATTTCAATGCAAAAGTTCCATGAGAAATTAAGGCACCTCTTTGAGCTACACCTTTAATTCTTCCTTTCTGCTGCTTACGATATTTAGTTCTTTTTGGTTGTAACATTTTAAATCATTTTCTGAAGCACAATATAGGTCTATACTAATTACTGATCTTGAAAGCGGATGCAAAGATATAAAATAATTTAGTAAAACTTAAATTATGATGTTAAAAATTACTTTTTCTTTCTTTTTTCTCTACGATTATTATCTTTAGAGCCTTGGTTTCTTCTATCGGATCTGTCATTTGACCTTTTGGCACCACCCGAATTAGAATTATTTCCTTGACTTAAAGTAGAGGCGTTAGTACCTTGTTGAGTTGGAAATAAGTCAATTTTCTCATAAATTTCACCTCTGCAAATCCACACCTTCAATCCAATTTTACCATAAACTGTTTGTGCTTCTACGATTGCATAATCAACATCAGCTCTAAATGTATGTAATGGACTTCTTCCTTCTTTATACTCTTCAGATCTTGACATATCTGCTCCATTCAAACGACCTGAAATTCTAACTTTAATTCCCTCAGCAAAGGCTCTCATCGTTGTCTGAATAGCCATCTTAATTGCTTTGCGGTAGTTTATACGAGCTTCAATTTGTTTAGCTATAGTTTCGCCAACAATTTGAGCACTTAATTCAGGCTTTCTAATTTCAATGATATTAATTTGAACTTCCTTAGCAGTAAGCTTTTTTAATTCCTCTCTAATACTATCTACTTCCGTACCACCTTTTCCGATTATTATACCAGGTCTGGAAGTATGAATTGTTACGGTTACTCTTTTAGCAGATCGCTCAATGACAGTTCTAGCAATACCGCCTTTCTCTATTCTAGCAGATAAGTATTTTCTAATTTTCTCATCTTCTACAACTTTACCTGCATAATCTTTATCATCAAACCAGTTAGAATCCCAACCTCTGATTATACCTAAACGATTGCCAATTGGATTTGTTTTTTGTCCCATTTTTTATAAGGTTGAATGTTTAATCATTTGATACAATTTCCGCATCTTCTACAAGGTTGTCAGAAGAAACAGCAATTTTATTTTCTACTACTAAAGTAACATGGCATGAATGTTTTCTAATTCTGTGTGCTCTACCATGAGGAGCAGGTTGAAATCTCTTTAGTTGAGTGCCTTGATCAACCCAAATAGCTTTTACTATCAAATTGTGATCAGCAGAATCCTGGCCCGTTTTAACTGACCAGTTTGCAGATGCAGAAAGGAGTAATTTATACAAAAATTTGGCACCTTCTTTTTTGGTAAATTTAGTTATACCTAAAGACTTAGATACTTCTTTACCACGAATAATATCTGCAGAAAGACGCATTTTGCGAGCTGACATGTGGCAATTTCTTATTTTAGCAACTGCCTGAACCATTGTTCCATTATCTTGCATATCAATTAATTTAAATTATTATTTTTTCTTATTACCAGCATGACCTCTATATGTACGAGTAGGTGCAAATTCACCCAATTTATGGCCAACCATATTTTCAGTTACATATACAGGTATGAAAGTTTTACCATTGTGCACAGCAATTGTTTCACCAACCATATCTGGTATAATCATTGAAGCACGTGACCAAGTCTTGATGACAGATTTCTTTTTATTGTCCTTCGCTTTTAAAACCTTGTCTAAAAGTTTATGAAAAACATATGGACCTTTTTTTAATGAACGTGGCATAACTATTTATTTTTACCGGTTTTTCTTCTAGTAATAATTAGAGAATTTGAATAAGATTTTGGCTTTCTAGTTTTTTGACCCTTGGATTTGATACCATTTCTAGATCTTGGGTGTCCCCCAGATGAACGACCCTCACCACCACCCATGGGGTGATCAACAGGATTCATAGCAACACCCCTAACCCTTGGTCTGTTACCTAGCCATCTATTTCTACCAGCTTTCCCAAGAATTTGCAAACTGTGATCAGGATTAGAAACTATACCTACAGTTGCTCTACAAGCAGCTAAGATCATTCTAGTCTCACCTGAAGGCATTTTCACGATGGCATATTTACCGTCTTTACCAAGTAATTGGGCTGATACGCCAGCACTTCTTACTAGAACTCCACCTTTTCCTGGTTTAGTTTCAATATTATGGATAAAAGTACCCAATGGCATTTCACCAATTGGAAGACAATTACCAGCATCAGGAGCTATACCTGAACCAGACTGAATTGTACTTCCTGCTTTGACACCTTGGGGAGCTAAAATATAACTTTTTGCACCGTCAGCATAAACTAGTAAAGCAATGAATGCTGAACGATTGGGATCATACTCAATCGAACTGACTGTTGCTGGAATGTTATCTTTTAATCTTTTGAAATCAACAATTCTGTAACGTTTTTTGTGACCACCACCAATCTGGCGCATCGTTCTTCTACCTTGATTGTTTCTTCCACCAGACTTACTACTCTTTGATAGTAAACTTTTTTCTGGTTCATTAGAAGTAGTAAGCTCTGCAAAAGTATTACTTATTCTAAATCTCGTACCAGGAGTAATCGGACTATATTTTTTTACTGGCATAATTTTACGAATTTATCAGTATCGTGACTATAATGAATTAATAATTAATTTTCTGAGGTCATATCAATATCACCATAAAACCCATCAATGAATTGACCTTCAGCTATGGTAACAAAAGCTTTCTTGATAGCTGAGGTTTTACCCTTGACCTGCTTTCCCTTTACGACCCTAGATTTATTTTTTCCTGGTCTAACAGATGTATTTACAGAAACAACATTTACATTAAACTTTGCTTCAACAGCTTTTCTTATCTCAATTTTATTGGCACCTTTCACTACTACGAAAGTATACTGATTAAGTTTCGTGTCTTCCGCCAACTTAGTTGATTTTTCAGAAATCAAAGGTTTGATAATTATACTTTTATTTGACATGACGTTTCTATTTAATTAGTGTCTCTTTAATTTTCTGGATAGAACTCTCAGAAATAATAAGATAATCAGAATTTAAGATTTGATAAACATTTAAATCCTTAGCAGCTATAACATCCGCATTAGGAATATTTCTACAAGAAAGTACTATGTTATTAAACACATCATCAATAACATCTTCATGAGCTACAACTTCATTTTGATACTGGATCAAAGAAGACTCATAAGCCTTAACTTCATTGTTATAACTACTTAATATAGCTTCCTTCTTCGCAATTTTGCGTCCGCGTATCCCATATGGAAACTTGGGGGGCTTTGGAAATTCAGGTGTAGCTGGAGGATTTAAAAGTAAAATAGATTTTAAAGTAGAAAGATTACCTTTTTCAGTATTGATACTACTTAAAAAATTTATAAAACTTTTAGTTTTTGGAGCTTCGAATTTGAAGTCATCAACTATAATAATACGATTTTCAAAAGCTTTGGAAGATAGAGCTGCAATCCTAGCCAATCTTGAAACTTTCTTATTGATTTTCATATCATAATTTCTAGGTCTTGGACCAAATATTCTACCACCACCGCGATACAATGGATTTTTAATTCCACCCTTTCTTGATCCGCCGGTTCCCTTTTGTCTGTGCAACTTTCTAGTAGAACCTGAGATCTCATTTCTTTCCTTGGCTTTGTGTGTTCCTTGTCTCTGTTGGGCTAAGTATTGCTTAACAGCAAGATATACAACATGTTCATGATTGTTACTTAACTCTAAACCGAAGACTTCCTGTGGTAATTCAACCTCTCTACCAAGAGACTTACCATTTATATCAATTACTTGGACTTTCATAAATTATTTTTTAACTATAACGGTAGATCCTTTATAACCAGGAACAGCACCTTTGATTAACAAAATATTTTTCTCAGGGTAGATTTTTACGATGCTTAACTTTTTAACAGTAACTCTGTCTCCTCCAGTTCTTCCAGCCATTCTCAAGCCTTTGAAAACTTTGGCAGGAAAAGAACAAGCACCAACAGAACCTGGAGCGCGAAGTCTATTGTGTTGACCATGCGTTCTCATACCAACACCAGCAAATCCATGTCTTTTAACAACCCCTTGAAAACCTTTACCTTTAGAGATTCCAACAACGGATACTTTTTCACCTTCATTGAAAACTTCAGAAGCAACAATTTCTTCACCTAAGTCTTTAGCAATGTTAAAATTCCGAAATTCAGCCAAATGTCTAGGATATAAATTAACCGAACGTCCTCTTTTATTCTCTACAGCAGTTACAGCATTCTTAGAGCTATTTTGATAATCTTTTTGATTTTTGAAATGTCCTTGTAGTGATTTAGAAACATTTATTTCTCTTCTCACGCCAAATCCTAACTGAAGGGCATCATACCCGTCTGTCTCTACTTTTTTTACTTGAGTCACCTTACAAGGTCCCAACTCAACTACAGTACAAGCTACATTTACACCTTTTTCATTGTAAACACTAGTCATACCAATTTTTTTTCCTATTAAGCCTTCCACTTTTGTAATTTTTTAATTGAAAAAATGATTACATTAACTTTACTTGAATGTCTACCCCTGAAGGCAATTCAAGTTTTTCTAAAGCACTAACTGTTTTGGCAGTAGAACTGTAGATTTCGATTAATCTCTTGTGGGTACGTAACTGGAACTGCTCTCGAGATTTCTTATTTACGTGAGGTGATCTCAAAATTGTAAATATTTTTTTCTCGGTGGGCAGCGGAATCGGTCCAGTAACTACTGCACCTGAATTACGTACAGTTTTAACAATCTTCAAAGTTGATTTATCAACTAAGTTGTGATCGTAAGAACGTAATTTGATTCTGATTTTCTGATTCATGCCTCTAAAATTATTATATTAAAAATTATTTATTTAGATCCGTTTGCTTTCTCAATAACTGCTTTAGAAATTCCATCAGGAGCAGACGAGAAATGTGAAAATTCCATAGTTGAAGAAGCTCTACCAGAGGTTAAAGTACGTAATTCCGTAATGTAACCAAACATTTCTGATAATGGCACTTCAGCTTTAACTATAATAGCTGATCCTCTAGATTCCTGTCCTTTCAAAAGGCCTCTTCTTCTATTTAAATCGCCAATTACTGACCCTGTATATTCATCAGGAGTAATTACCTCAAGCTTCATGATAGGTTCAAGAATAACAGGCTTACATTTTCTGGCCGCTTCTCTAAAACCTTCTTTGGCACATAATTCGAAAGCTACAGGTTTGGAGTCAACAGAGTGCATCGATCCATCATATACTCTAACTTTCATACTATCAATGCTATAACCAGCTAAAACTCCGTTATCCATCATGGCTTCAAAACCTTTCTTGATTGGATTGATGTATGATTTATCAATAACACCCCCAACAATATCCCATTTAAACTGCATTTTTTCCTTGCCTGATTTAAATTCATCACTTTCCAAGAAATCCTCATCAGCAGGACCTAGTTCGAATTCCATATCAGCAAACAAACCAGCACCACCAGATTGTTTTTTCAATCTTTCTCTGTGAGCTACTGAAGTAGTAAGGGCTTCTTTGTAATTAACTTGAGGAGCACCTTGGTTAACTTCCACCTTGAATTCTCTTCTCAATCTGTCAACAATGATTTCTAAGTGCAATTCACCCATTCCACTGATAACTGTTTGAGCTGTTTCTTCATTATAGGAAGCTCTAAATGTAGGATCTTCCTCCATCAATTTTGCCAGTGCCATTCCAAGTTTTTCCAAATCTTTTTGTGTTTTTGGCTCAATGGCTAGACCAATTACAGGCTCAGGAAATACCATACTTTCAAGTATGATAGGTTTATCTTCAGAACACAGTGTGTCACCTGTTTTAATATCTTTAAATCCTACAGCAGCAGCAATATCCCCGGCTTCAACAAACTCAATAGGATTTTGTTTGTTAGCATGCATTTGATATAAACGAGAGATTCTTTCTTTTTTACCGGATCTGGTATTCAAAACATAAGAACCTGCATCCAATCTACCAGAATAAGCTCTAAAGAAAGCCAATCTACCTACAAATGGGTCAGTAGCAATTTTGAAAGCCAGTGCAGCAAAAGGATCCTTAACATCAGGTTTTCTTACTTCACTTTCCTCTGTATCAGGATTTGTACCATTGATGGCATCAACATCCAAAGGAGATGGAAGGAAAGCACAAACTGCATCTAAAACCGCTTGAACACCTTTATTTTTGAAGGCAGTTCCGCACATTACAGGAATGATGCTCATTTCGCAAACAGCAGCTCTGATAGCAGCTCTAATTTCATCATGTGAAATTGAATCTGGATCTTCAAAATATTTCTCCATGAGAGTTACATCATATTCAGCTACAGCTTCCAATAACTTCTCTCTGTATTCAGCCACAACATCAACAAGATCTGCAGGAATATCAATAACTCTGTAAGTCATTCCCTGATCTTGCTCATTCCACAAGATAGCCTCATTTGTTATCAAATCAACCACTCCTTTAAAGTCATCTTCAGCACCAATAGGTATTTGAAGTGGAACTGCATTGGCTCCAAGCATTTCTTTCATTTGCGAAACAACGTTAAAAAAGTCAGCACCCTGTCTGTCCATTTTGTTAACGAAGGCAATTCTAGGAACCTTGTAATTATCTGCTAATCTCCAATTGGTTTCAGATTGCGGTTGTACGCCACTGGATGCACAGAATAAAAATACTAGACCATCAAGAACACGAAGAGATCTGTTAACCTCAACCGTAAAGTCTACGTGACCTGGGGTATCAATAATGTTAACATGATAAGGTTGATCTTTCCATTTCCAAGATGTGGTGGTTGCTGCAGAAGTAATAGTAATACCCCTCTCCTGCTCTTGTTCCATCCAGTCCATCGTTGCAGCACCTTCGTGTACTTCACCAATTTTGTGTGTCAAACCAGTATAATACAGAATACGCTCAGTGGTGGTTGTTTTACCTGCATCAATGTGAGCAGCAATACCAATATTTCTTGTGAAAATTAAATCTCTAGAAGCCATTGTTTGAAATTGAATTAAATTTAAAATTATCTACCGCTGTAATGTGCAAAAGCTCTGTTTGCCTCAGCCATTCTGTGCGTATCTTCTCTCTTTTTTACTGCAGCACCCTCACCTTTGGATGCAGCCAGAATTTCTGAAAATAACTTATTGGCCATACCTTTGCCACTTCTGGCTCTAGCATATTTAATTAGCCATTTCATGGCAATAGACATTCTTCTGTCTGGACGAATTTCGGTAGGGATTTGAAAAGTAGCACCTCCAATTCTTCTGGATCTAACTTCAACGGTTGGCATAACATTTCTAAGTGCTTTGAAGAAAACTTCAATGGCTGGTTCTTCACCTTTTTGATCTATCTGATCAAGGGCAGTGTAAAATACACTAAACGCCGTACTTTTTTTACCATCATACATCATCATGTTTACAAATCTTGTAACCATTTGATCATTATAACGAGGATCCGGTTCTACAATCCGGGGTTTCGGTTTGTGCTTTCTCATTTTATAAAATTTTTATGCTGTGTGAAAGTTACATATTGTAACTTACCTTATTAATTAAAAAATATTCACTCTTCAACTCCAACTTTTTTGGAATTTACTTCAACAATAAAAAACTAAACTATTTCTTTTTAGCTCCACCCTTAGCCGGTGTAGCAGTTCCGCCTTTTCCTGCTTTAGGTCTCTTAGAACCATATTTGGATCTAGATTTTTTTCTGTCGTTAACACCAGCTGTATCCAATGCACCACGAACGATTGTATAACGTACACCTGGAAGATCTTTAACACGACCACCTCTTACCAATACAATAGAGTGCTCCTGTAAGTTGTGTCCTTCTCCTGGTATGTAGGCAATCACCTCAATACCATTAGTAAGCCTTACTTTGGCTACCTTTCTTAAAGCAGAGTTAGGTTTTTTTGGTGTTGTTGTGTAAACACGAGTACATACGCCTCTTTTTTGTGGACAAGAGTCTAGAGCTCTTGCTTTACTTTTAGTGGCAATCAGTGTTCTACCGTTTCTTACAAGTTGGTTGATAGTTGGCATTACAAAAAAATATTTTACGTTTCAATTAGTCTATTAAAAAAGCTTTAAAATGGTTTTTCTAAAGCGAATGCAAAGGTATAATTATTTTTTAAATAAAAAAAAGCTTTACATTAAATTCTATAAAAAATTCGAAAATAACATCAAAAATCCTCATCATTTGTCTCTTGATCGAGTACTTGTTTTTCAACAAGCACATCTTTGTAAGGACAATGTCTGCAACCCGAACCACAACAATACCCTCTTTTCAAATGGTATATTGCGGTAAAAACAAGAAGTCCATTTTCAATATAATAATCAACATCTTGCTCCATACGAAGATGCAATCTTTAATTTTCTTGATCTTTAAAAGTTTCATCATAAATCAACTTAAACTTCTCAATGTCTACTGTTTGGTTGATTTTCTGAATTTCATTTTCTAAATGAGAAAATAATTTTGCCTCAAGTACCTCATCATGAAATTTTCTGTAGTTTTCTTGATCTCCCATCATTTTTTTCACTTGATCGTCAAATAAATTATGAAAAGGTGATATTTGGAATCCATAATATCTGGCAATTGCCATTCTCATTTGATATTCAACATCCTCCTTAGAAACAGATATTTGATATTTATCAGTTAAAATCTGAGTAATAGTTGACCATTTCACCTGTTTAAGTAAAAGTTCAAATTGTTGATCTTCTATTTTCTCACCTTTCAATTGTGTCTCTTGAACAAACTTTTTAAGAAAATCTACCGGAATTGGCATGTTCTCATTTGCATTCATCAATCCCAAATAAATATTCCGATTTAAAATATTGTATATTGGTCCATTAAAACCTTCTGAAATAGCTTGTTTCATTTTTTCCTCGAATGCCTCATAACTTTCAACTACATCATTTGGAAAAACCTGCTTGTAAAAATCCTGGTCTAGCTCTCTTAATTTAGGCCTCTTTATTTCCAATACCTTTACAATTGCCTGAAGGCCGCAAGAATCATTTGGTTGCAGACCATACAACATTTTTTTTGCCTGATTCAGATCCAGTGCAGTATCCAAAACATCAATTTGGGTGACTATCTCATCAGACTGGCATTTGCCAAGGAAAAGCGCCTGTGTCTCTTTGGGCATTTTGGCTACTGCAAGATAAGTTTCGTCTTTGTATTGACCATCTAATACTACAGCGCTATCCTTGTATTCAGTAATTGAAACCTTTAGCGTATCTAAAGATTCAATCATATCCGGATTTTCTACAAAATCAGTACTCAATTTGTTTCTTTGAGAAAGAATTTCTTTTTGTAGAGTCTCTGCATCCACCTCTATCTGATAAAAGGGCAGACTAATCGATTGATTGAGTCCTTTTAACTCAAATTCAGGTATATACCCAATCTCTACAGCAACTTCTACATCAGCGGGCTTAGATATGTTTACATCATAGGTAGTAACAGGCATTGGGCTACCCAAAACATTCAACTTTTCATTGGTAATATAATTCTGTATTTCAGTGTTTACTAGTTCCTGGATTTCTTCAGTTAAAATAGAATTTCCAAATTTTGATTTCAAAAAACTCATAGGAGCTTCACCTGTGCGAAATCCTTTAATCTGTACTTTGTTCTTATATTCTTTCAATTTTTTGTCAACTCTCGGCATATACTCGGCCTGGGGTATGGAAATCTCAAGTATAGTTGTAAACTTCTCGCTATTGATTTTTGGATTTGTACTTGGCATATGTTTATTTTTTAGAAAAAAAAATGCAAGTTAGAAAATGACAGTGCATTGACTTCTAACTTGCACAATTGGTGCGAGTGGAGGGACTCGAACCCGCACACCTCTCGGCACCAGCTCCTAAGTCTGGCGTGTCTACCACTTTCACCACACTCGCATTTGGCGTTGCAAATATAATACTACAATTTTAAAATACTACAGATTATTAATAATTTTTCAAAAAAACTAGCAGAACGTTCATAACTCATAGTTTCTGTATTGAATCTTACTAACTTTATAACAAGAATGGATACAATTAAAAAATTGAGACTTTGGATCATCGTATTTTAAAAAATGAAATAGATTTACCCACAGGCTTGGGTAATGTAAGCGAGGAAGAATACATTCTGGTGAAAAATGCCTTTGAAGCAATATTACTTGAAATCGAGGTAAGTTTTACACCT
>CAZNNX010000046.1:0-330 GCA_964574485.1 uncultured Saprospiraceae bacterium
CATACTTTTTCAGGTTTCTAGCCAGCCCAAATGGAAAGAAAAAACAGTACAATTTAAAGCAGATCAAATCTGTATCCGGCAAAACCATGAATGGAAAAAGAGAAAAGGGCAAATCTGGGTGAGTTAGGCATTGTCTGAAACTTCATTACAAGTTAAAAAAGGCTATACTTTAGTTGGACTTGGACGGATTAAAAAAATTGAACCAGTAAATCCTTTTGGATTGGATCTAAGAACTTATTACATGAGTCAGAATGTGTATCACCGCATTTTTTTATCTGAGGATAAATTTAGGGTCATTGATAAAACGGTAAGTAGAGCATGGATTGATTT
>CAZNNX010000046.1:340-19320 GCA_964574485.1 uncultured Saprospiraceae bacterium
GCCCAGGAATCGCCGAGTAGCGACGAACAATTTGGGAACGCGGAATATCTCTACCGTGATAGCGATGTGGATCAGTTCCACCAAAACACGGCTCATAAACTGGATTCGATCACGGATAACCAGATGGTGAAAAATAAGCACAAGAAATGGAAGATTTCCGATGTGTCTCCCGATGATGCGTTCCGGATGTATGGCCACATTTTAAAACTGGCCAAAGAAGGGAAAATGCACTCGATCCCCGAATACGCCAACATCAGGAAAGTTTAGTCTTCTTGACATCGCCATTGGGGAATTTCGCTTTGAGTTCGTGGAAGCGGAAAGTAGCCAAATGAGCGGATTCGAATTCTTCGTTTTTCCGCTCCCCCTGGTGATTGGTGAAAGAAAAGACATTGACAATGAAACAAATATGGCCTATGCGAGGGCAGGGGTAACCCATATATTGTCTGTGAGTGGCTTACATGTTGGACTCATTTCCACAGTTTTAGGGACGATTTTTTTGAGGGGTAGAAACAAAAGAAGGATTGCCCCTTATCTTATTGTGATTACACTGATATGGTTTTATGCATTAATTTCTGGAGGTTCAGCTTCAGTTTTGCGCTCAGCACTAATGTTTAGTATGTTTATTGTCATGCAATTGATGGGCAGGGATAAAAACATGTTGAATGTTATTTTTTCATCTGCTTTTCTATTATTGATTTTTGATCCCTTGCTTTTGTGTGATATTGGTTTTCAGCTTTCCTATCTTGCTCTTTTAGGCATAGTTTTATATTATGAAAAAATTTCCTCTTTGTATTCATTTAATAATTACCTTTTCAATGAAGCATGGAAAATTACGGCTGTTGGCATAGCTGCACAATTACTTACTGCCCCTTTATGTTTGTATTATTTTCATCAATTTCCTTTGTTGTTTTGGTTATCGGGCTTGATTGTGATTCCTGTTTCAACAATTATTTTGTATGCCGGTGTTTTATTAATTCTCGTTCATCCTCTGAGCTGGTTGTCTGGATTGATATCAAAATGTATCATCGCTTTATGTTATGCCATGAATGCTGTTGTATTTGCAATTGATTCTTTGCCCTTTAGTGTTTGGCAGGGATTGTATCCGGGATTGATTTCAACCTTGTGTTTTTATGGATGTATTGGGTGTTTTATGCATTTTGTTTTACGGTTTAATAGAAATTCCCTTAAAATAAGTCTGTTTTTTTTGATTACGATACAGGTGATTGCAAGTTGGAAGGAGATCGAGTTGAATAATCAGGAATTTATGATTGTACCCAAAACTAAAGATAATCTCTCCCTTGTGTTTGTGCAAGGAAGAAATGGATATTTACTGCATCATTCCGCCCCATCCAATATATTTGAGGAAAAATATATTACTGATTTGTCCAGCCGATTTTCATTTGGATTTCATCAAAAAAAATTAAATCTTTATCAAAGCGAATTGAGGAGTCCTGATTTTAGTGTAAGTAAAAACGGCTTTGTGTTTTTTAGAGAACATTCTATTGTAATTCCCAGGGAATTTTTATGGGAAAAAAATTTGATTTTGCAGAATCCCATCAGAGTTGATTATCTTGTGATGTATAATGTAAAAGGTAAAGTTGATTTGGAAAAAGTTGAACAAATGTTTCGTTTTCATAAGATCATTATAGCAGGCGGGAATTCAAAATATTCTGTACAGATGCTTAAAAATCAAGCCTCTCAGGTGGGATGCCCCTTGTATGATTCTAACGATGGGGGAATCATGGTTTCATTCAAATTGAATTAGTTTATGAGATTGAGCATTTTATTTCTTTTTCTTTTTGTTGTTTCTTCCGGAGCTCAGGTTTTACAAAATATAGCAAGAAATCCAAGTTTTGAGTTGTATTCCGGAGATCTTCCCGATGATTTAAGCCAAATTTCAAAATCTTCCTATTGGAATTCTCCAACTAAAGTTCAGGCTGATTATTATCATGAAAAGTCAGTAAATCGAGCTGTTTCCATACCTGTTAATAAAATGGGTCGTGCACAGGCCAGTTCAGGAAAAGCATATGCAGGCATATATGGTTACACAAGCAGGTACCATAAAAAAAATTACAGGTCATATATTCAAATTCGATTGAAGCAACCATTGGCACAAGGTGAATTGTATTGTGTTAAAATTAAAGTTTATCTTTCAGAGTCTTCAAATCGAGCCTTGTTTCGTCTTGGTGTAGGGGGGGCAAAATCTGAATACAAGAAAGATATTGAATCTCATATCATTGATGTTCCTTTTGTACACCTCAGACCGGAAACTGATCAGGTATTAAATCAGAGAAAGTGGATTGAAATCAAAGGACTTTACACTGCTGTCGGTGGTGAGACTTACATGATTTTTGGAAATTTTGATGCTGACCAAAACTTAGAGGTGGATGGTGCCTTGGAAATTGATTCTTTTAGAAACCCATTAGTTGATTACGCCTATTACTACATAGATGATGTTTGCATAACAGGTGTTTCTTCCAATTACAATTGTGATTGTGGTAGTTTTGATGTTGACCCTACGATAAACCGAGAAAGAATAAAAGTGGATATGACATTATTTCCCAGATCTTATGAAATAGATGAGCATGATATTCTGGAACAGGTTAAATTTGTGAAAGGAAAGGCGGTTTTTTTACCAGGTTTTGAAAAAGAATTAGATGAACTTTACGTGCTTTTAAGAAATAATGCGGGATATATCATTGAAATTTCAGGTCATACATCTGATGAGGGAGACCCAAAGGAAAATCATTTTCTTTCCAAGGATAGAGCTAAGGCTGTTTATGATTATTTAATCAACAAAGGAATACATCCAGATCGGCTTTATTACAGAGGTTATGGTCAGTCGAGGCCAAGAATGACAAATGAAACACAGGAAGGAAGAATTAAAAATGAACGAATTCAAATAAAAGTGCTTGGAAAATAAGCTAAAGTTTTACTTTTGTGAAATCATTAAAAATTAAGTATTGTGAAAGAAAAAAGAGTAAAAGAATTAATTCAGGATATTAACACAAAATTTAAATCCAAAAAAGAATTTTCGCCCTCATTGATTCAATTATTGAAGGATTTGAGAGCTGAATTTATACAACTTGAAGAGCCTAGTATTGTTAAGTCGATACGTTTGGTGTATGAATTTATAGAGGAAAATGACAGCTTTTTGATTGATGCCTGGGAATCAGATGGCGTTATGACTAGTTTTGAGTATTACATGGGGCTTTTATCTAAATATGATAACAAGTATAATAAAGAGGAAATTAAATCTTTAAATGATTACCTGAAAGCAATTCTTGCCGGCGAGGAGGCTGAATTTGTACGCGCTGAGGACGAAGAATCCTAATGATTTTAAGCTTATTGTTTGCTGCTTTTCTTTCACTACTGCTTAGTATACTACTAGGAGGTCTGACAACTTTTTTTATAAAATTTTTGCTTGCTCTAGCTTTCATACCATTCTTACTTTATTTTAAACTACAGTCGAAGCAAGAATCTGGATCCTTTGTAATACAATCTGGTCCCGTAATTCTTACGATTGATTTTGTATCAAGTTTGTTTTATGGTTGGTTTTCAGTTCAGATTTCTTCCTGGTCTTTTTCCCAATTGGGCATTGAAATGGATTCTTTTTTTCCTTTGTTTTTGATGGTTGGAATCATATGGACTGACGCTAGATCAATGATGCGGGAGCGTATGAGAATGAAATCATATAAACCTGAATCATTTATTTACGATGAAAAAGAAACTTATAATTTGGATGAGGTACAACAAAAGAAAAAAAGTATAAATAATATGTTGTCAGAACATGCCAATTCACGAATAACATCCATGATTGGCAAAGTGGCAGGAACCATTATTGGGATTACCAGCTTGTTGTGATAAGGCTCAACTAAATCTTTAGTTAACTATTTTCGTTAAAAAAGTTTACAAATAGTTTGCGATACAAAAAAATATGTTTATTTTTGATGTAAATAAGAGATAATGAAAATCTTAAAAGTTCTTTTTATTTTATTTCTTTTACATTCATGTGCAATTTCTGATGAAAAAGAAGTCGGAGATTCAACTGATACTTCACTGAAAGTTTCGTTGACTAAGCGTGATCTTATGCAAGGGGAGTGGTTTATAGATTCAATTTCGGGCACAGATCAAAAGCCTGATTTGAAGTTACATTTTCATAGTAATGATAGCTTTGAAATGTTGAGTGCAACAACAACAAATAAAGGTACTTATTTGCTACGTGACACGATTGTGGAAATTCAGGTTGCTCAAAATAAATTCAATTGGATCTTGTCTAAGATAGATACAAATCAACTTATATTAACTGAAAAGCTGGCAACAGGTTTTCAATCCTATTATTTTATTCGAAAGTAATTTTTTAATCCTTAAAATTGTAAAATCATGAAATTTATCAATTTTGTATTTGCATTTGCATTCGTTTTTTTTGTAGCATCTTGTAACCAACCAGCTGCGGCTGTAGAAGAAACAAAAACAGAAGAAGCGGCTGAAACACCTGCTGAGACTCCTGCAGAAACACCTGCTGAGACTCCTGCCGAAGCTCCTGCTGAAACTCCAGCTGAAGAAAAGAAATAAATTATATTTTACACTGAAAGGTAAGATTAATTTCTGCCTTTCAGTGTTTAATTTTTCACCTAAACTTTTAGTTTACAAATATTTATAAATTTTTTAGAAAATATTTTGTGTATTTGTAAATATTAAATATTTTTGTGTCGAAATCGTTTTTGTGTTCTTTTATTTTGCTTATTTAAAAATAAACTTTACATTTGCACGATTTTTATTTTAATTGATTGCTTGTTTATTCAACATAAATTTTTGGCTTAGCCACGTTTTATTAATTATTGTACAATTTTAAACTTTTTAACCATGAAATTTTTAAATCTTTTATTCGTTTTGACATTTGTATTTGCTATGGCTTCTTGCGGTGGTAACACTGAAGCTACTGAAGCAACAACTGAAGCTACAGAAGCTACTGCTACTGAAGAGCCAGCTCCTGCTACTACAGATTCAACTGCTCAAGATACAACTAAGAAAGCTGAAGCTCCTGCTCACTAAAATTTAGTTGTCTAAATATAAAAAAGCGTTACTGAAAAGTAACGCTTTTTTTGTTTTGATAAACAAGAAATGACAACTAATCAATTCTTATAAATCTCTTTATCTCTATTTATTCTGTATGACTAATTTTAATTCCTTTGTCAAAGGAAACAATGAAGGCAGATTTAAGTCCTGTTTGAAACACGATAGACTTGGCTGCTTCTGCTTCTTCTTTTGTCTTAAATTTATATAAATAGAACTTAGTCAAACCATCTGATTCAACTCTTTTAAAAACCTGTAGGCCTGTGCCCTCAAAAGTAGAGATTCTAGCCCTGTTAGGATATTTAAATGCCCCGATCTGCAAGAGATAGTCATCTGGCCTTAAATCCTCAACAGTTAATTCTTTAACCAAACTAATATGATTTATCTTTTTATTATTTAGTATTGGTTTATTTGTGAATTCTTTATTTTGTACGGATGATTTTGTAGGTTCTTGTTTTGAAGCATTAATAAGCGTTTGATTTTTAGAAGCAATCGTACTAGAATCAGATTTCGGATAGATAATTTGAATCCCATTAAGTATTTGATCCGACATAGTTTCCTTCGAAATATTTTTATTGTAAACGAAGCAGTCTTTTAGTTTATAGGTTTTTATTATTTTTTGTAAAACTTCAACAGCATGGTTTTCATTGGCAAATGCACCTAAACTATAAACTGTTGCATTGGGTTCTTTCAAAGATGGTTCTGTATATAAATTTCCCCAAATAGATAAGTTTCTTTTCATTTCAGTGTCCATAGAAACAAAGGAGCCTATTCTTAAATAAAAAGCTTTATTAGGTAGATTTTCTGTTGTCATTGAAGACCTTACAAATTTTTCGTCAACACTTGTAATATTAGGTTCTTGTTTTTGGAAATTTGGAATTAAGAAATTATCCTGTATTCTGTTTGTTCCTTTTCTGTTTCCTGAATTAAATTCAAAATTTATATTTTCATATCCTCTGGAAGAAACCTTCACACTATATTTGGTTTGTAAGGGGAGCTTAACTTTAAATTCACCATTCTTGTCTGTATATAGTTTATGTTCAAGTTTTCCATTGCGAAAAAGACATACTTCTGCATTTTCTATTCTTCTGTTATTGCCCTTTTCCATGATTTGTCCAATGTAAATATTGTTGGGCTCAGTTGTTATAAGACTATCGACTTTTTTTGTCGATAATGACAAATAATTAGCTTCTGTTTGTAATAATGAGGCACTGTAAATATCATAACCCCCCATACCATTTGTACGATTGGAACTGAAATAGATAACTTTATTGTTTGAGTCGAAGATACAATATATATCATCTTGAGGAGAATTGATTAGAGCCCCCAGGTTTCTGATATCAATCTCGATGTTTTCCTGATAAGCCGTTGCATAAATGTCGAATCCTCCAAATCCTGGATATCCGTCAGATGAAAAGTACAACTGGTTTTCCTCTGTGATAAAAGCACAGATTTCATTCCCTTTTGTATTAATTTGTTTACCGGCATTAATAGGTTTTGACCATACTCCTTCTATGAATTCAGAATAATAAATATCATAACCTCCATAATTAACATCCATACCTTCTTTGGTGGCAGAAAAATATAAACGATGATTTTTTTCATCAACAAAGGGGAATCCAGCATTGACTTGATCAAATACACCTTCCATGTATACTGGACTGAAATATGGATAATCATTCACCTTTGAATAGGTGTAGCTAAATAATTGAAATTGATTGTTTTTAAGTGACATCTGATAGGGCTGTCTTAATTCTGAATTCAAATTATTTGCAGAACAGTATAAGGTATTAGATTTTTCATTAATATGAGCAGGGGCTAATTTTTTTACATTTTGAATGCTTTTAAGATTAGGGTAATCATAAAAGTCCATGGGCATTTCCAACTCTTCATAGTTAATTCGTTTTGTGTAATAAAGTAAATCCTCTCCTTTCTTGTTGTTTAAGTTTGATTTATCAGAGGAAAAAAGTACACCAAAGTTGTAAAATTGGCAACCAAACTCATTGGAACTGCTATTTATTTTTTGTTCATTTTTATATTTTATAAATGGAGAAGGAATGTTTTTGGCCCAAATTGCAAATTCATTACTTTTTATTAAAGCCTCAATTTCCAATTCTATCAAGGCATCTCCCTTTTTTCTGGCAGCAGCTAAGGCTTTATTTAAAACAATTTTTGTTTGCTTGTAATCACCCTTGAATTTGTAAGCCTCAGAAAGTTGAACCAACAAAGAAGGCATATTTTCAAGTTCTTTTTGCGCTTCAACAAATCTGATGAGTTCATCAGTTTGATTGGTATAAAACAAAAGCTTAGCATAAATATATTTCCATTCAATTGATGCGTTTTCTTTATTACTCATTTCAATTGCTAACCCTTTAGCAGAATCAACCATATTTCTTTCCATATAATGATAAAAATCATCCAATGATTTTTGTGAAAAGACTTGAATTGGTAAGCAAAAAATAAGAAGAAGAATAACTCTTGGAAACATACTTCGATTGATTATAAAAAAAATGAATTTAACCATTGGTGCAAAATAATATTTTATCAAATATCGTAAATTATTCATTATTTTTAAAGATTAATCAAAACATTGGTTCATATCATGTTTATTCAATGGCTTAGTTCAGTATATCTGCGAATTTCACTTTTAATTTTGAGCGTTTTTCTTTTTATAGCCTCGATTTTGTACACGGTTCAGTTGTCTGCCAAATTAGAAGAAGAAGAAAGAAAGTACATGCACATCATTTCTGATGCCTATCAAGAATTATTAAGAGCCGATTTAGATGACAGAATTGATTTCGAAACGAAACTGATCATAGAAAATAAAAAAATTCCTGTCATTCAGACTGACGAGCAAATGAATATTGTGTCGGTAAACAACTATGACAAGGATTTAAATAAGCATAAAGATTTTTTTGTTAAGGAGTTGAAAAATTTAAGAAATAAGATGGAGCCCATCTCAATAAGTGATGGACAGTCAAAATATTATTTATTCTACAAGCAGTCAAATCTTATTTTTTATTTGAAGGTTTTTCCTTTCATACAGTTTGGACTACTCGTTCTGTTTATCGTTTTAGCATTTTTTTCATATGCTTCTCTTAGAGCGGTTCAACAAGAAAGAATATGGGTTGGTATGGCAAAAGAAACTGCGCATCAAATTGGCACACCACTAAGTTCACTTATTGGTTGGATTGTGAACATAAAAGATTTTTATCCGGAGGATACCTATCTTCATGGTGTAACGGATGAAATGTCTAAAGATGTTCAAATGCTAGAGATCGTAGCTGCCAGATTTTCTAAAATCGGGGCTCAACCCGAATTGTTTGAAAAAAATATTTATGAAAGGCTTACTCACATTCAAAATTATATTCGGCAAAGGTCTTCAAAAAAAATTGAGTTCTTTTTTCCAGAGGATCATGGAAAAGAGTTGATGGTTAAATTAAATCCTACATTATTTGATTGGGTTTTGGAAAATATCTTAAAAAACGCGCTGGATGCTATGGACGGCAAAGGTAAAATAACAGTCCAGTTAACTGAAGACCAAAATCATATTATCTTAGATATATCCGATACGGGAAAAGGGATACCAAGAATTCAACTGAATAAGATTTTTAAACCTGGGTTTACTACCAAAAAAAGGGGTTGGGGCTTAGGACTATCATTGTCAAAAAGAATTGTTGAAAGATATCATAAGGGGAAGCTCTTGGTTAAAAGTTCTCAATTGGGTGTTGGTACTACTTTTAGAATCATTTTACCTAAGTAAATTAAGTTTTTGCGGCTTTTTTTTAAATGTTTCATCTTTTTAGGTCACAATGTTTGGAATAAATAAAACTAGGATTAATTTTGCATAAACTTCCTTATTACGGTCGGATGGCCGAGCGGTTAGGCAGAGCTCTGCAAAAGCTTGTACAGCGGTTCGAATCCGCTTCCGACCTCATTAAACCCTGAATTTTCAGGGTTTTTTTATTTCTGATTATGGATATAATAACAGGCTTTATCACACAGTTTATTTATCAAAATGAGGAAAATGGTTTTGCAATTGCTAAATTGAAAACCCAGGATCATAAATCGGTTATAATAACGGGTAATATTGCTGTTTTGGAAGTAGGTAACTTTATTGAGGCTACTTATAATCGCTTATTTGTCTTCCTCTCAAATACAGGGAATCGGTCCCGTCTTTGCTGAAAGGATTGTCAAAAAATTTGGGATGAATACTCTGGAAATCATTGAAAATTCACCAGAGCAATTACTGGGAGTAGAGGGTGTTGGACATAAAAAGTACAATGCAATTCTCAGTTCCTGGGTTGAGCAAAAAAAAATTAGAGACCTTATATTTTATTTACAGAACAAAAATATACCTAGTCATTACGCTACACCTATATTTAAAAAATGGTCTGATGCCTCCATTGCTACCTTAGAAAATAATCCCTATTTACTTATTTGGGAAATTGAAGGTTTTGGTTTTTTAAAAGCAGATCAGTTGGCATTGCAAATGGGGTGCTCCGAGTCAAGTATTGATAGATTTGAGGCTGCAACAGCGCATATTTTAGAATTACAATTGAGCAAAGGAAGTACCATCTTGCCTTTTCAGGTATATCTTAAAGAACTTTTTTTACTAACAAAAATTGAATGTACTAAAGAATCAATCTTCTACGAGAAATTGTTGAATAGTCAGAAATTTGAGCTCATTCTTAGTGACTCGGGCGAAATGTATCTTGCTTTACATTATGTTTTAAAAATAGAGAAATCTATAAAAAAAATATTGACAGATTATATCGCTTACCCTGTTCAAAATAAGGTTGAATTTCAAAGTATTCAACATAATTTACCTGCTTTTTTATCCCATCACCAAAGGACAGCAATTGAGGGAATATTAAAAAATCGTTTTGCAATTCTGACTGGGGGACCAGGTACAGGAAAAAGTACAATTACGAAAGTAATTGTAGATATATTTCAAAAGTCGAAATTGAAAGTTTTACTTACAGCACCTACAGGTAAGGCTGCAAAGAGACTGGAAGAAATTACAGGCGAAAAGGCTTATACCATTCATTCTGCTTTTGAAATCAATCGTTTTGCATCTTCAAATCATTCACCTGCTCTTACTGAAAAATTAGTTTATGACCTAATTATCATAGATGAGATGTCTATGATTGATACCTTTGTATTTTATTCTATTTTGAATAGACTTTCTTTTCATACGCAACTGTTGATTTTGGGAGATGTTGATCAATTGCCCAGTATTGGACCTGGAAAAATATTAAATGACTTGATTCTATCTAAAACAGCGGCAGTGTTTCATCTCTATGAAATATTCAGGCAGGCAGCTGAATCTAAGATAATTCAGAGTACTTATGAGGTGATTTCAGGAAATTTACCTTTGTTGAAAATTGAAAAGGACAGTGATTTTTTTTTCTTAAAAGATTCTGAACAGGAATCGATTCTGAATACGATGAACGATTTATTGGGAGAACGATTAAAAAATAAATACAATATTGATCCTCTGATTGATGTACAAATTCTTTGTCCCATGCATAAAGGTATTCTTGGTACTCAAAACGTCAATCAATCAATTCAAAAACTATTAAATCCAAAGCAAGAAGGGAAGCAGGAATATTTGCGCGGGAATCAAATTTTTAGGGTAGGAGATAAGGTGATTCAGCAGAAAAATAATTACGAAAAAGGAGTTTTCAATGGTGATATCGGTTTTGTAGTAAACATTTCAACTGAAGATCAGACCCTAGAAATAAGATTTGATCAGCTAAGCGTCACTTATAATTCTAAGGAATTGATAGAAATTGAACTTGCTTATGCCATCACGGTTCATAAATTTCAAGGTAGCGAGAATCAAGTGATCATTATTCCTATTCATAGCTCACAGCAGCAGCTTCTGCATCGTAATTTATTATATACAGCCATGAGTAGGGCAAAAAAACTTTTAATTATGTTGGGGCAGGTTGATGCTTTCGAAAAAGCAATTCAAAGAATAGATCAAAATCAACGTTTATCAGCTTTATCCTTTTTGTTTAAAGAAAAAAATGAATTGTTTCCGGAAATAATAATTCTTCCTGAACTTGGGTCGGCAGATTATCAGCAAAGAATGAAGGCGATTATTTCTTAGGTTTTTTTAAACCAATAATTTTCATGTATTTATAAATGCTATCGTTTGAAACTGCCACTGCCAGATTATAATGCATAATTTTCCATTGTTGATTTTTTTTAACCAGGACGGCAGATCCTCTGCAAGGTCCCATCCAAGTAAGTAAATCTTCCTCCAACCAAATTATGTTATTATCAAATTCATTTTTGTAAATGGATCTTCTATTTACTTTAAAATCCCAGGCAGTTTCTTTTTCAAAAGCAGAGGCCGACCAATATTTTAGTTCGTCTCTTTTCCATTTCTCGCTGATATCAGTGCCCAGATAGATAGCCTCGGGCCACATCAGACTATCAAAAAAAATAGAGGCATTTGATTTACTTGCCGATTGATGCCAAAGGTTCATCAATGTTTCAATAGCTATACTATCTTGAATAAAAGCAGTTTCTGATGAGCACAAATTTTTAAATCTGCTGTCTGTAATTTGAAAAATGATCCACTCATCTTTTTCATTTTTGTATAGGCTAAAATGATTTTGCCCACAATGGCTTAATTTATCGTCCAGAAAAAAAGAATAATTACATCTGACATGAGCTAATCTATCATCTGCGTCTATCTCCAATGGGCCAATTTTTTCTAACCATTTGTTTTTTCTTTGATTTTGAAAAACAGAAGTATAAAAAACACTAAGGGGGGTATGCGCCAATCTGCCCTGTTCATTCACAGATTTAAGCATAAGATCAGAACTTGTTACAACGGCGAAGGCAAGGCTATCTTGTTGATTGATTGAGTGTATAAATTGTAAAACGGGTTGTTCCGGACTTTGACCCGAAATTATGGTAAAATGAAAAATAAATATAAAGCTCAGGAAGAAACTATTCTTCATAACCAAAGGATTTAAGTAGTTTATCATCATCTCTCCAATCTTCTTTTACTTTAACATATAATTCGAGATGAACTTTTTTTTCTAAGAATTTTTCAATGTCAATTCTCGACTCAATGCCTAATTTTTTAATGGAACTACCTTTATCTCCTATCAAGATACCTTTTTGTGTTTTTCTGCTGACAAAAATATGTGCTAGAATCCGCACTAATTTTCTTGCAGGGTCTGGATCATCCTTAAAGGTTTCAACAACTACTTCGGAGGCATAAGGTATTTCCTGGTGATAAAGTAATAATATTTTTTCCCGAATGATTTCAGAAACAAAGAATCGCTCGCTTCTGTCTGTGAATTGATCTTTAGGGTAATATGCAGGGCCAAGAGGCATTTTTTCTTTAATCTTTTCGAGTAGTTCGGATGTTCCTGTTTTGTGTAGGGCGGAAATTTGAAAAATTTCTTCGAAAGACGCATGTTTTTTCCAAAAATTAGTTTTTTCCTGAATCAGTTCCGAATTAGAAATATCAACTTTATTTAATACCAGGAACAATGGACTTTTGGTTTTTTTTATAATATCAACCAATACAGAATCATTTTGTAGTATTTCTTTCAAATCAACCACAAGCAACATCAAGTCTGCATCTTCCGTAGTGCCTTTCACAAAGGAGTTCATTTTCTCTTGTAATTTGTAGTTCGGTTTTTGTATCATGCCGGGAGTATCGCTGAATACAATCTGAAGCTCATCTTCATTTAGAATGGCAATAATACGATGTCTTGTAGTTTGGGGCTTGTGCGTGATGATAGACATCTTCTCTCCGATAATAGCGTTCAACAAGGTTGATTTACCTACATTAGGATGACCAATTATATTTACAAAACCGGATCTGTGTTGCTCTGAAAATTGAATATCCATGCTATGGTACTGTTAGTTTTTGATAATCACCTGCATGTGTACCATCTAATTTTACCATGTACTCATAAATTTTTCTTCTGGTTTTGAGATCTGCAACAGTAAAAATATTAAGGATTTCATCGCGTTTGGCATTAACAAAAAGTTGTACCAGCATCGTAGCCGGATAAGCCTGGTTGGCATCTCTAACCATAGAAAGTGCTTTCTCTATTGCTGTTATTCCATCTGCTCTTGTTTCTTCTTTTGAAAGTCTGTCTAATCCCAATAAATGATATTGGTACATAGCTCTTCTAAATGTCTGCATTCTGACATTGGTTAAATTTTCTATTAACCAGTATCTATTTCTATCTCCTTCTTGCATGGTCCATCCTTTGGCAGCTCCTCTTGGTACAGCATTAACGATATCCAAAGCTTTGTTTAGGTATTTTTCGCCTCCTAATTCTGAGAAAGAATCATAATCCATTCCTAAAACGACATAGGCATAATAAGCAATTGTAGAAGTGAGATTAGAAGAGAATTGACCTTCAGTAAAATCCAAAACTTCAAATTCACCGTAGTTGAAATAAAAATCTTTGTCCAAATATTGAAACAGAACACTGTTGTATGCGCTATTGTAAGCGGGTCTGGAAGCTTGAATTGTCAACTGGGCCTTAAAAGAGGTTTGAGAAAGTTCTTCGTCTATGGTTATGATTACGTTCATTTCTATTTTTTCAGCAGGATCATAGGCATCATCTGTCCATTTTCTATTATTTAGAAATTCTTCTAAAGCAGTTTTTAAGCTTTTGAAGATCTTCGGATCTGCAGTTTGTAATTTGGGGGTGTTGATTGTAACAGAGCTAATAATTTCTTGGGCTGATAGTGTATGCAGAGCCCAAAAATGTAAGATGGATAATACAAATAGAATTTTTTTCAACATAACCATTGATTTACAATAAGTCATAAATATTGTTTGAGATAATTTGAGCAACTTCTTTTTTAGACATGAGAGGATATTCCTCTAAACGCTGATCTGATTTTAAAATGCGAATAATGTTAGTGTCAAATCCAAAACCAGCCCCTTCTTCATTTGCTTGATTCATCACTATAAAATTGAAATTTTTTCTTATTAGCTTCTTTTTTGCATTTTCAATAATGTTGTCTGTTTCCAAGGCAAATCCGATATTAATTTGATTCGGTTTTTTTATTTTCCCCATTTCATAAGCTATATCTTTGGTCTTGATCAGATCCAAATGTAAAAGATCCTGCTCCTTTTTTATCTTATGGATTTGTTTTTTTTGTGGTGTATAATCTGCTACAGCTGCGGTAAAAATGGCTATATCAACCTGTGGATAATGGGCTAAAGCTACTTGATACATTTCTTCTGCAGACTCAACCTTGATGATCTGGCTTTTTGAAAGAGTGGGCAAAATAGTAGTCGGGCCAGTGATGAAAATAATTTCAGCACCTTCCTTTTCTAGGTTTTCTGCAATTTCCTTACCCATCTTGCCAGTAGAATGATTAGAAATGAATCGCACAGGATCAATAGCTTCTTTGGTAGGACCAGAGGTGATTAGTATTTTCTTTCCTTGCCATCTTTGTGTACTGGTCAGTTTTTGCTCCAGATATGAAATGATGAATTCCGGTTCTGCCAATCTTCCTTGTCCGTTTAAGCCACTGGCTAAAAAACCACTATGAGGATCTATTATTTCATGGCCAATTTGGCGTAATTCATTTATATTTTTTTGGGTACTTGGGTGTTTCCACATATCAACATCCATAGCGGGGGCAATAAAAACAGGACAGCGGGCTGAAAGGTAAACTGCCAAAAGTAGATTATTGCAAAGTCCTTGAGCAATAGATGCGATAGTATGAGCTGTAGCTGGAGCTATAAGCAAGGCATCGGCCCATAACCCTAATTCTACATGATGATTCCATTGTTTGCCATCGTGTATATCCAACAATACCTGGTTTTGAGATAGTGTGGAAAGGGTGAGCGGACTTATAAAATCAACCGCATGGGCTGTCATAACAACTTTAACCTCTGCGCCTTTTTTGATCAAAGCTCTGCATAATTCAGCAGACTTATAAGCAGCAATACTACCTGATACACCCAATAAAATTTTTTTTCCAGCTAAATCCATTTTTTGACATTCTGTTACAAAGATGATAAAAAATAAGCTAAAAAAATAAAGGCACTCAATCTGAGTGCCTTTATTTTAGAATTTTTTAAGACTTATCTGTTTACAGCCATTCTTTTTCTCAAATCAACGTAGACCGTTTCATAAGCTTCCTTCGTCTTACGGTCTTTATTGGTAATTTGAATGCCACCAATGGCACTGAAAACTTTATCAGCCTCAGTTAAGTTTCTGGTAGCGAAATAACATTCCAATAAATTGAAATAGATGGATAAGGTAATGTCTTTATCAATTCTTGCTTTTTTATCTGTAAGATCTGATTCTTTCAACGCAGCATTCCATAAATCGATAGCCTTATTGATTTTTGTTTTTGCAGATTCTTCGTCAACTGCAATTGACATAAGTCCAGATAAAGCCTCATTATATGCTTGCAACATATCTGAATAATTTACTTTTTTATCGATAGGATACTCCAATACTGTACTTCTCAGTTCTCTTTTGTATCCAATCTTGTCATTTACAATAGAACCAAGTAGCTTCAGATTTTCCTGAAGAATTTTTTCTTCAAAGGTAGTAACTAACTGCTGCTCATTAATTGTCTGTTGTGTTGTTGTGCCGTTTGATTTGTAAACAGTATAAGTGTTCAATTCCTGAGGAGTAAGATTGAAAATTTCACGGCCGTCTGGTGCAATTGCCTTCACTGACATAGTGTGGCGATAAGTAAATTCAATTGAATAGTAAGTTACATCACTGGTAGTAACATTGCCATTACTTGCAGTAGTTACTTTTTTTATTTCAGTTACCTGTCTGGGTTTTGTATATTCGAAACCATTTAAGGTTGCTATGATTTTTACGGCATTATCTGGGTTATTTTGAAATCCTTCCAATTGCAGGTAGGTGTTTGCCAAAGCAGAATAATCGTATGATTTTTTGAGTAAAGGTTCTTGTACGAATCTTTTATAAGGTTTATTGATATTTGGCTTTTGAGGTTTGTTGTTTTCATTGAGAATTTCTTTTTCTACAATTTTATCTACTAATGATTTCTTTTTCCATGCTTCCATCTCAGTATTGTATTTTTCCTCTGCCTCTTTAACTTTAGTTGGGTATTCTAGTAATTCTTTTTGGTATTCGTCTTCGGCTAATTGTTTTTCTTTTTCATAATTTGCTCTAAGTCTTTGATTTTCCTCTTCATAAGAAGATGTAGCCATGGCTTGGTAGTTTTTGATATTCTTATCCAGTGGATCAGTTGGCAATTTGATGTATTTGTAATCAATTTTATCTGTTTTGATACGTTGTGCCTGCAGAGCCAGACAGCTGATAAGAAGCATAATGCTTAGTAGAATAGGTTTCATGAGAAGTAATTTGGTTTATGATGCAAATATATTTCAAGTTATAGAAAAAAAATAGCGATTCTATCATTTTCACTTTTCAGTAACATTTTAATTGGATAAACAGTTTTTAAACAAAAAATTTACACGAATTTGTTACATTTGAAACAAAGAAAAACAAAGCAAATGGATCTGAAAAAAGAAGAGCTGATTTGGGAGGAAAGTCCTTCTCAATGGAATTTATTTACTAAATACCTCATGTCGGTATGTATATTAATCGCGGGAGTATTTTTTACCTTTTATCTAGGTCAAACCCTTTTTCTACTTTTAAGTTTGACTGGTATTTTGATAGCCTTGTATTACTATGTTGAACTTGTTTGTACAAAATATAAATTAACAAATCAGAGATTGGTTATCAGCAAAGGAATTCTAACCAAAAAAATGGATTCGCTTGAATTGTACAGAATTAAAGATTTAAAACTTTCCCAGAATATTATCCAACGCTTGGTGGGCATAGGTACCATTTCACTCATGAGCAGTGATAAGACAAATCCTATCATTCGCTTGGAAGGATTTACTGATATTTACAATAAATATGATTTATTGAGACATGAAATTGAGACTTGCAGGGATAGAAGAGGGGTTAGGGAAATAGATCAAAATGACAAAATAATATAATCTAAATGAATCTAATGATTGTTAAGCAGATTTTCATAATTTCTTTAATCTTCTTGAAACTAATAATGCCATGTAAGGCTCAGTTAATAATTAATGAAGGGTCGAATAAGAATTATCAATCCATAGCAGATGAAGACAATGAATATCCTGACTGGATTGAGATTTATAATGCATCGAGCCAAGTTATATCTTTGTCTGATTATTATATAACAGATGATAGTACAAATAAAACAAAATGGAATTTTCCTTCGCTTGCAATTGCCCCACAGAGCTATATTCTGGTTTTTTGTAGTGGAAAAGATAGGAAGCCTGTTAGTGGTTTTAAAAAAATTGTAAATGAAAATAATTTTATCCCTCAAACGGGTTGGAATATGCATAATATTCAGCAGCCTTTTGTTTGGGACGGAACTTCTTCACTTTTGATTCAAACTAACTCATATGCAGGTCAGTACACTTTAAATTCTGTTTTCAATCAATCAAACACAAATTTCTATTCCAGTTTATTCAACTATCAAGATGGGAGTGCAGCTATATTGCAAACTCCCTATGGATATAGAGCCAGGCAAAGACCTAATATTAAAATAAATCAAGCAATTATCGGTACTGGAAATATACGCAATGGTTCAACTGACTATCCTGCTCCTTATGGTAATTGGTATTGGGCATCCAAACATCAATTTTTAATCCAGGCAGCAGAACTGCAAGCATTAGGAATATCTTCTGGAAATATTGATAGTATAGGATTTGATGTTTTTTGGACTGATCCGAATACACAGTATGATTATTTTGATGTTTTTATAAAACAAGTTAATTTGCAAGATATTGAGTCTATTTTTCAACCTGTTGATACAAACAATTACTTACATAGTAATTTTAAAATTTCCAGTAGTGGTGAAAATATTTATTTATACGACCAAAATCAAAATTTAGTACATTCTCTTTTTGTTCAAGTTTCAGATTTAGATAATAGCAGAGGTTGTTTGCCAGATGGTTCTGCTACTATATTGACATTTGAAAAGGCAACTCCCAAAGCTTCAAACAATAACTCTTATGCATCGAATGTATACCTTTCTTCGCCGAGTTTTAGTTTGAATCCAGGATTTTATAATCAAATGCAGTATGTTGAAATATTACATTCTAACCCAGGAAATGTAAGCATTTACTATACTTTGGATGGATCAGATCCCGATACCAGTTCTTTTTTATATATAGGTAATGCAATTCCAATTTATTTTTCTTCCGTTTTGAAAGCTAAGATTTATAGTAATGACTACACGGCTTTACCAAGTATAAACTCTGCTGCTAGTTATTTTATTGGTGTAAATCATTATACACCAGTTCTTTCAGTTGTTACCGACAGAAATAATTTATACGGGAATCAAGGAATTTTTGATCAGTGGTTTATGGATTGGGAGAAAGCATCTTATGTAGAATATTATGACACAAATCAACAATTGGTATTTGGTCAGAAAGCAGGCATGCAGATAGATGGGGGTTGGGGTGGAAGCAGGTCTCATCCACAGCACTCCTTTCGGATTGAGTTGGCAGATCCAGTTTTAGGGGCGGGATCTATTCAATCTCCTTTGATACCAAACAAGAGCCAAAGAACTACCTACAGTAATTTATATTTAAGGAATGGAAGTAATCAATATTTAGAATTGCCCTACAAGGATGCTGCTCAAGTTGAAATGATGGGCTGCTCCACAAATATATATTATTCTGCCTGGAGACCCATTACAGTTTATATCAATGGGGAGTATTTTGGTTTGTATGAGTTGAGGGAAAAATTTGATGAAGATTTTTTTCATTTTATGGATGGAGCCGATTCCGATTCTATAGATTTATTATCACAAAGTGCATGGAACTCAGGCATTTTACGAGCCGTTTCCGGTGAGGTTGATTC
>CAZNNX010000047.1:0-17933 GCA_964574485.1 uncultured Saprospiraceae bacterium
GAAATTGAAACTGAAACGGCGGAGGGTTGTGAAATTGTGATCGAATTACTAATCGAACATCCTGCATTATCAGTAACTGTTACAAAAAAAGTACCTGCAGGTAATCCCAGATTGATAAATCCACCCGATCCTGTAGACCATGCGTAGTTGTAAGGAGCAGTGCCACCGGTTGGATTCGCAATGGCAGAACCGTCTGTGGAACCAAAACAACTGGGTTGTGTGCCACTCATAGTTACTGAGATTGCAGAGGGAGAACTGATGGTAATATTATCAATTATCTCACAGCCATTATCATCTGTTGCAGTTACTGAATAGTTCCCTGCAGCTAAACCTGTTACAGTTTGAGTATTGGAACCATTTGACCAGCTATAGGTATAGGGAGAAATTCCACCACTGGCATTTGCAGTAGCATTTCCATTTGCAATTGAAAAACAACTTGCATTATTTTGATTCGTACTGATTTGCAGGGCAGGAGGCTCGGAAAGAGCTACACTAATGGGGAAAATACAATTGTTGCCATCTCTAATTTCAACCGTATAGGTTCCTGCGCAAAGATTAAAAAATGAATTGTTATTACTAAAAATATTTCCTAACTGCCCAGGTCCAAAAATTCTATACTCATAACCATTGACTCCGAGAGTTCCTGTTCCAGGTGTAGCATTGACTATGATTTGAGCATTACATGCATTGTTGCAAATTGCGTCTACATGTACTTCGTTGCCTTGTAAAGCAATGGGGTCAACAACTTCCAAACTGTCAACGGAGAAACAACCACTTGCATCTGTTATTGTTACTATATAATTTCCTCTGCCAATGTTGCTTAATTGATCTGTTGTTTGGCCACTATTCCATTGGTAAGAATAAGGGGGGGCTCCACCTCCGGCAACAGCCTGAATTGAACCATCAAAAGAATTAGGGCAACTTACAAAAGCTCCATTGTAATTATTTATCTGTATAACAATGGAACTTACAGCGATAGGTTCTGTAATATTGGAAGAAGCTGTTGTTGTACAACCTATGTTATCTGTAACTGTAACACTGTAAAGACCCGCAGTTAAAGAGGAAATATTTTGAGTGGTAGCACCATTGGACCACAAATAGTTGTATGGTATGGTACCTCCGCTGACAACTATACTTATATCACCATCATTAGCACCTCCGCAGCTTACCGCATTGGGCCTGATATTAGAGATGGTAAATCCAACACATTGAGCATGCAGATCTAAAACAAAAAAAGTTAGTATGGCAAAAATGGAAAGCCTAAAATGCATTTTCATTGATCTTTGATTTAAGAAATGCAAATATAAGATATAAGACAAAAAAAAGGCTGAATTAACAGCCTTTTAATTATTTATCTCAACAGTGTGAGTTGTCCTCTTTTTATATTTTTACCCTCGGGTTGATTGGGATCGATCCAACTGATTACATACATGTAGACATCTCTGGGTTGTAATACATTATTGTAGATTCCATTCCATTCAGCTTCCTCCTTGTTATCATAAACCAATTGTCCCCACCTGTTATAAACTTTAAATTCTTCAACTAAAGATTTATCTAAGTTGATAACATAAAAAGTTTCATTGTTGCCATCGTTATTAGGGGAAAAAGCAGTTGGAATCTGAGGTTCATTAAATTCAACCAAAACAGATATTGTATCAAGACTAATACAACCATCCAAGGATGTAGCACTCAGATAAATTTCATAAGCACCTACTGCAGACGGATTGATTGTAGTAGAAAAGTTATTATTACTTGTAAAGTTAGGGGAAGATGGACCAAAATAATTCCAACTGTAAACTACACCCAATGTACTTTGATCAACTGTTCCGGCAAATAAATTTGTGTTGTCACCCCAATTCAAAATACTGTCAACTGCATTCGATGGTGAAATAAATGCATTTATGGTAGGTTGTAAAGGACTAATCAGTGTTACGTTGGCTGTATCAGTACAAGAGTCAAAATCAGTAATAGTAAGGAAATAAGAACCAGCACTAACATTAGTTAAATTTTGATTGCTTTCTCCATTGCTCCAAATAAATGTAAATGGTGCCGTACCACCTGAGATAGTAGCTGTAACATTACCTGTATTGGGTTGATTGCAAAGCGGATTTGTGAAAGATAAATTTACTGAAATAGCTGGACCCCCATTTATAATTATATTATTTGAACTTACAATACAATTGTTTGCGTCAAAAACTGTAATTGCATAGCTACCTGCTGCCAAGTTGCTTAGGTCCTGAGAACTGTTTCCATTGTTCCATATATAGTTGTAACCAGGGGTTCCTCCATTTACATCTAAGTTGATACTACCGTTGGCATTGCCACAACTTGCAGCCTGAACTTGGATATTGCTGATACTGACTGCAGTTGGCTCTGTGATAACAATTCCGGTAATTTGAACTGTGCATCCCAGGTTATCTGTTACAGTTACTTCGTAGCTACCTGAACTTAATCCTGTTAAATCTTCTGAAGTTGATCCATTAGACCAGAGATAATTATATGCAGGAGATCCGCCATTTACAGAAATCTGAATTGAACCATTATTTGAAGCAAAACAATTTAGATTGGTTGTGGTATCCAAATTTAAGGAAGGAACACCCAGGGTTGTGATATTATTGCCTGTATTTTCGAATACACAACCATTGGCATCGGTTATTGTTAGGTCATATGTTCCGGTAGCCAGGGAAGATATATCTTGGGTTGTTTCCCCATTTGACCAAAGATAAGTATAAGGTGAAGTTCCGCCACTTACATTTATATCTACAGACCCACCTTGTGTACAAGTCCCATTTGTTAATTGAATCGTATTACTGTTCAAGGCAACTGCCGGTTCGGTAATACTAATTGTATTTGTTGTAGAACAAAGATTTTGATCAGTTACAGTGACAGTGTATACACCGGCAACTAAATTAGTTCTGTCCTCAGAAATAATTCCAGAGCCCCAATTGAAATTGTATGTGCCTGTACCTCCATTGGTAGTAATATCTATTGTACCGGTTGAATCTCCAAAACATAAAATTGTATTTGAGGTAAAAGTAGTTGTCATGGCAGTTGGCTCAGTAATGGTAACAGAATTAGAACTGGTACAACCATTGGCATCTGTAACAGTAACAGCATAGGCCCCGGCGGTCAAATTATTTCTATCTTCAGAAACTACTCCAGATCCCCAATTGTATGAATAGGAAGGAGTTCCACCGATTGCAGTCAGATCTATACTTGCATTACTGTCGCCAAAACAAGCCAATGTGGTGGCATTGGTATTCGAACTAAGAGGAGTGGAGGGCTCGGTAATGGTAAAACTATTTGTAGTAGAACAGGCGTTTATGTCAGTAACCGTTACAGTGTATACTCCGGCAGTTAGTCCGAATCTGTCTTCTGTATTGATTCCGGAGCCCCAGTTGTAGGTATAAGCAGCTGTTCCTCCACTTGTATTGATATTGATAGATCCCGTAGCATTGCTATAACAATCAACATTATTAAGTGAGACCAAACTAACAGTTGGACTGCTTGTAACCCGAATGATTACAGATTCGATTGCTCTACACCCTGTTATATCTGTGCCTGTTAGAATGGCGGTATAATTTCCAGGACTGTTGTAGGTAATCTGATGAGGTCCCGCACCTGAAGCAGCAGTTGGACTGCCACCATTAACAAAATTCCATGTTAATCCACCACCCACATTAGTAGAACTTGCCCCACTAAAAGTAACGGTATTTCCTGCACAAATCGTTAGCGGGTTGGCAGTGAGTACAGGTCTGGGTCCGCCTATGCTTCCACCGTTGGGTATTGTATTAAAATTAATGGTATAACCACTTGATGTACTGAAATTATTTACTAACAAAGCATAATAAGTGCCTGCTGTCATATTTAAGGGTGCACAATAAGCATTTTCACCTGGGTCGCAATTAGGGTCTTCTACTACATCTGTATCAGTATAATTGAGCCCTGTAGAGCCATTAATATTCAAACAAGCTGAAGTATTACATCTAATGACAGTGCGTGGTCCGCATGGATTAGGTCCACTTAATTGATACAATAAAAAATCGACGTCATCAGTAGGATTCACAGGAAGTATATCAAAAGCAAATAAACCAGAGGTGCCTGCCTGGAAATAATACCAGGAAGAATTTCCTTCGTCTGGTCCAAATGGATCCTCCATACAAGAACTACTTTCCGGTTCGTCATTATTTAATCCCCCACCAGTTAAAGAGGCAACACTGACAGGATCGTTATTGCATAAAAATGCAGCACCACCACAATCAGCACCCGGGTTTGAGGAAGGTGTATAATTGTTAACACACAATTCAAAACTACCTTCATTGATATCTGCTGTACTTATACGTATTAAGTATACAGTACCGGGTGAAAGTGCTCCCTGATAAAGCTGTGTTGTTCCGGAACCAGCCGTTCCATTGGCACAAGCCAGCTGATTTATTGTACCCGCACAAGATCCAAAATAAATGGAAATTCTGGGTCTAACCATAGTTCCTCCGTTGCCAGATCCGGATGCAGATATTAAGGCATCTGTTCCAATAGCAGTAAATGTGAACCAAATATCTTCTGTAGCTGTAGCAGTCCAACAGGTGGGAAGTCCAAATCCGCTTGCTGTTGATAGTGAATTGCTGAATGCAGCAATACCTGAACAATAATTACTGATATTGGGCAGAAAAATTGCATTGGCACAATCATCATTAATGGGTTGAGCAAAAACTTTGAATGAGCTAAAAATGAAAAAACAGAAAAGTGAAAATTTAGACAAGTTAGATATGGTTTTCATAATACGAATGGTATAAATGTTAGTATCAATTTTATGTTTTAAGTCAAAATAGAGTTCTGATTTGAAGTATTAATCTTAATTTGCATCTTGTTTGCTTCAATTTTGTTACTAAATTCACTCTGATTATTTATTTTATATTTTATGTTACAAAAAATTAATAATAAATAATTTTATGGTTAAAATTTTAATAATATAATTGAAATTATAAATGTCATATCTCATAAAGATATAAAAATAATTTACAAACTATACATTATACAGAATTTTCTATCAGTAAATTAAAAATAAATGGATTCTAATTTTGCCTTAACTGTAAATCAGGTTTCAAAAAAATATCAAGATCATTTGGCTGTTGATCAGGTAAGTTTTTCTGTAGAAAAAGGTTCTATTTTTGGTATGCTTGGACCCAATGGTGCAGGAAAGACCTCAATCATACGCATGATAACTTCTATTACACATCCCGACCAGGGAGAAATTTTGTTCTTTGGTGATTCTTTGAAATTTTCAGATCGTTTGAAAATTGGTTATATGCCCGAGGAAAGAGGATTGTATAAAAAAATGTCTGTTGCCGACCAGTTAATCTATTTATGTCGTTTGAAAGGTGTGGGCCTGGCTGATGCTAAAAAAAGATTGGATTATTGGGCAGATAAATTAGATTTTGGTTCTTGGATGAAGAAAAATGTTGAAGATTTGTCGAAAGGAATGCAACAGAAAATTCAATTTGTATCTACAGTAATGCATGAACCTGAATTGTTGATATTGGATGAACCATTTTCTGGATTGGATCCTGTGAATGCAAATATCATAGAAAAGCAAATTGTAGAATTGAATCAAAAGGGAACTACGATTATTTTTTCAACACACAGAATGGAGCAGGTGGAGCAATTTTGTCAGGAAATTGTTCTGATAAATAAGGGTAAAAACATCCTGGAGGGTAATGTTTCTCAAATTAGAAATGAGAAAAAAGAGGGTCTGTATGAATTGGAATGGATTCCCAAAGAACTCTTGCCAGATTTTGCTGATGTAAAGCTAGAATGGATGCATGATAGTAAAATTAAGTTTTACGCTCCCGATATTGAATCAGCAAACAGGATCGTTTTAAATTTATTACAACATGATTATCAGGTACAATCTTTTCATGAGATTTTACCCACCTTAAACGAAATATTCATTAAAGCCGTAAAGCAAATCCAATGAAAAATATAATATTGATTTTTAAAAGAGAATATGGTTCAAGAGTTAGAAAGAAAAGTTTTTTACTTTCAACATTTCTGACACCAATTGGTATTCTTGTTTTTACATTTGTACTTGCCTTTATTTTGTCAAATGGATCAGAGGCCAAAAAAATTGCAATTTATGATCCCTTTGAATTTTTACAATTGGATGAAAGCAATTTAGAATCTAACTCCAGCATCAGTTTTGAAAAAATAATGGATTTTGATAAGTCTATTTTATCAAAAGAAATAGAATTGACTGAATTCCTAAAAAAAATGGATTTAGATGGCATTCTTTATATTCCCCAAAATGAAGTACAAAATGATTCTAACTTATTGGAATTAAAATCTTTTCAATCCGACTTATTCACTATAGAACAATTAGGTGTAGGGGCTCAATCCAATATACAATCGGCTTTGGCTGAAAGAATTGAGGCTTTAAAACTGGAAAAATTAGGTATAAAACAGGAAACCATAGAAAAAACTAAATTTAATTCAAATGATATTCAAGTTCAAACGACCATACTGGGAGAAAACAAAGAAGTAAGTTCAGGTAAAATGAAAATTATTATGGCTTCCTTTGTAGGTGGGGCTATGATGTTTCTGATTTACTTTATCATTGTGATTTACGGCAATATGGTCATGAGATCTGTTATGGAAGAAAAAGTAAGCAGAATTATAGAAGTGATGATTTCCTCCGTTAAACCCTTTGAATTGATGATGGGTAAAATATTGGGAGTTGGTGCTGTTGGTCTTACCCAATTGGGAATTTGGTTACTTACCATTCCTCTAGTTAATATCTTGGCAGGATTGGTCTTGGGTAGCAGATTAACCAAAATGCAGTCTATGCAGAATTCTGAAATGGGATCTACAGATTTTGATGAGATTCAGCTTGCCTTGTCAGAGTTCTTTCAGTTGAACTTTATGGAGCTATTTATTTTCTTTTTATTGTTTTTCTTAGCAGGATATTTATTATACGCCTCTTTATTTGCAGCCATTGGTTCTGCCATGGGAGAAGATAATGGAGAAGGCCAATCGCTAACAATGATAGTAATAATACCAGTGATCATTGGATTTTATATTGGTATTGCGGCAATTGAAGATCCTAATTCCAATTTGGCATTTTTTGCATCTTTGTTTCCTTTATTTTCTCCCATAGTGATGCCTGGAAGAATTGTTTTTGAACCACCTCTTTGGCAGATTCTTTTATCTTTGGTATTGTTAATTGGTACTGCTGTGTTTTTTACCTGGATTTCCGCAAGAATATATCGGATTGGTATATTAATGTATGGAAAAAAAGTAGGGGTAAAAGAATTTTTCAAATGGATTTGGATAAAAGATTAACCAGGTTTCCACCACTGTGAGAAATTACTTTGCCAACTACTTTTTTTAATATCATTTTTTCTAAAATCTATTAGATATTGAATATCACTTTCTAATTGGTTTTTTACTATCGACTTTAAAATTTGTGCATTTTCATTGGAATCTACTTTATTGAAGTCAGTACTTTCAATAGGGCTGCCAAATTTAAAATAAAATTTTTGAGGTTTTGGGAGTAAAGTAGGCCCAAATCCTTTAACAAAGGGTACAAGTAAATCCTTTCTGAACTTGTATTTTTGAATGATTTTACCCAGGGGACTTTTTAAATAATCATCTGCATCCCATACTATATCATAGCATTCTTCTGGTCCCACAGAGGCAAGCGTAACAATCGGACATCCATGTGCTATAGCCAATTTAGCAAAACCTAAGTTTTCTCTCCACAACAATTGATAGGCTTCTCCTTTCTTTTTAAAAGCTTCTCTTGCTCCTCCCGGAAAAACCAAAACATGCTGTTTGCTTTCCAATAAAAAATCTGCATTCTTTCTTGTCCCTTCTACCTCTCCATATTTAATAAGAAATTCCTTCAACATAGGAATTTGAAAATGAGCATGATCCACCAACATTCTTAAAAATATTTTCTCATCTCTCACTAATTTTAACCAGATAATGGGAACATCGAGCCCACCGATTATGGTGTGGTTGGAAACAAATAGCAGGGGTCCATTTTTAGGTATATTTTCCAAACCAATAAATTGAGGTTGTGTTAACCATTCCCAAGTGGAAAAAATTTTGGAAATAAAATCAATTTCCTCTTCGCTGGGCATTTGAACATCGAAATTCATAAGCTTAGATCTGATTCCTTGTTGATAATTTGAGCAATCTCCTCAGCTCTATCCATTATCATATAGTGATTACCACCTTGTATGATATGAGTAGGGCGCACATATTGTAATGGGAAAATTTCGTCATGCGTGCCATGTATATGAATATAATGATTGGGAATGAGGCGATTATCCCATTTGCCAGCAGCATATTGAGCCCAAATGATATGCTCCTCATTGGCTTCATTGATCTGGGTTGATAAATGATGAATCCCAGTTTCGTTTGAAACACCTAAAATACGAGCGATGGGACGAATAGATTTTTTGATCATCCAGGGAGGAAATTGAAGTTTATCCAAGGGCAGATTTTTCAGCATTTTAATTTGCCAGGGAAATTCATTCGGATGTTTTATGGTTGATATTAAAATTACTTTTTTAAAAGATAGAATTTTAGATAGCTCAACAGCTATGATTCCTCCAAGTGACATGCCTATTACCAAGGAGTTTTCATCAAAAGATTCTATTGTATCACTTAATCTTTGAGCATAGGAAGACATGCTTTCTTTCTTGTGCAGAGGCGGTATGTGCTCTAGATAAACAATATCCTTATGGGATAAGAATGGGACTAAATTTTGAAACATCCTCTTATCGTTAGCCAAACCCGGAATACAGTATATTCTCATTATCTTCTCTTTAAACTCTATTGGTAAAATTAATGTTATTATTTTATTTTATTCAAACGCCAAATATAATTTTGAATCTTTTCCATACTCCTCAATTTTTTTGATAATTTTACAAATAATTTATTTGTAATGAAATTTGTTTATTTAGTAAGACATGCCAAATCTAGTTGGAAGGATGCAGATGATTTGCAGGATCTCGATAGACCCCTCAATGAGAGAGGAGAGAGGGATGCACTTAAAATGCCTCATTTGTTGAAATCCAGAGGAATTCAATTGGATTATATATTGTCAAGTCATGCCTTAAGAGCTTTTGCAACTGCACACAGATTTGCAACTGTTTTTGATTATAATATCGATGAAATTGAAATACAGGATAGCTTGTATCATCCTGAAATACAAGATATTTGGACAAGCATACAAACTCTCGATAATGCTTTCTCTCAAATATTTATCTTTTCACACAATCCGGCATTAACAGATTTTTTAAATTCTTTTGAAAAAGTTCAGATTGATAATTTACCAACCTGCGGTATTGCCTGTATGGTAACTGAGGCTATTGAATGGAAATTTGCAAATCATAATAATTCTAAAATTCTATGGATCGACTATCCCAAATTATATATGTAATATGTTCGGTATTCATATTGTGTACATTTTCTATCAGATCACATGCTCAATTGGTGGATCAGCCTTTGAATGCCACTTTTCATGCCCAGTTGCCCTATAATGTCAGGTTAAGTAATATTTGGGGTTACAGGCATCCGAGTGGGAGAGAATATGCCTTGGTCGGTGCTTACAATGGTGTTTCTATTGTAGAAGTTACAGTTCCCACCCAGCCTGTAGAAGTTGTTTTTATACCAGGGGGAAGCACTATTTGGAGAGAATTGAAAACATTTGGGAATTATATGTATGTGGTTTCGGAGCAGGTTAACGAAGGGCTTTTAATAGCTGATTTGTCTGACCTGCCTAATAACAATGTAACATATCAGTACAAAAGACTGCATACGGTAAACACAGATACCGTAAGAAATTCTCATACGCTTTATATTGATAATGGTTATTTGTATTTGGCCGGTACCAATTTGTATAGTGGCGCCCCCTTAATTTTTAATTTAAATGCCAATCCAACCCAGCCACAATATTTGTCTACTGTAGGTAATGTATATGCACATGATGTTTACGTTCGTGGTGATACTCTTTGGGGAGCTCATATTTATGTGGGTTATTTTACAGCTTATAACATCAACAATCGTTCTAATCCAGTTTTTATTGCGCAGCAAAATACCAGTTTTAATTTTACCCATAATGTTTGGTTGTCCGATAACAGTCAATTTTTGTTCTCAACAGATGAACGAAGCAGTGCCTATGTTGATGCCTATGATGTGAGTGATCTTACCGACATTAAATTACTGGATAAATGGAGAACTCCTCAAGTGGGTGAGCAAACACCGATTCCCCACAATGTTCATGTTCATAATGATTATGTCGTAACGGCCTATTACACGGAGGGTATAAAAATTTTGGATGGTTCAGTGCCTGATAATTTGATAGAAATTGCCTCTTTTGACACCTATCCTTTTTTGAATAATGGTTTTTACGGGTGTTGGGGTGTATATCCTTACTTGCCATCTGGTGTCTTAATTGCTTCTGATATCAATACAGGATTACATGTGTTTTCGGTTGATTATCGAAGAGCAGCACGAATCCAAGGAAACGTTACGGCCCAATCTAATGGACTACCGCTCGATGCAGTGAGTGTAGAAATTATAAATACTACTGTTTCTGAAAGAACAAATCTGGCTGGAGTATACAAAACGGGTTATCACAGCGCAGGTAATTATCAGATAAGATTCAGAAAAACAGGATTTTTGCCCGAAATAAGAAATGTGCAACTCATTGCAGATAGCGTTATTACTTTGAATATTGTGATGCAAACTGCTTCAAATATAAGTTGTAATGGCAGAGTAGAAAATGTGAATCAAACAGGACTGGGAATTGCTCAGGCTCAGGTGAGATTGAATCAGTCTGCTTATGACTATTCATTTAACAACAGCACAAATGGTACCGGAGATTTCTCACAAATATTACAACCTGAAGAATATGAATTTTTAGCTGCCTATTGGGGATTTAATACGTCCAGACAAATAGTTGATATCAATGGAAGTTCAGCTAATTTACTAGCTGTATTAGATAGTGCCTATTATGATGACTTTAGTTTTGATTTGGGTTGGACGATACAGGGTTCCATTACTACAGGAGCCTGGGAAAGGTATATTCCCAATTTGTCTTACCAATGGGGAGGAATGATGCCAAGAAATGATATGTTAAATGATTTTGATAAATATTGTTATCTGACAGGCTTTAGTCAAAGCAGAATGGATACAGGTTATTCCGACTTAAAATCACCATTATTTAATGCAAGCCGATACAATGACCCTTATATTAGTTTTCACTACTGGCTAACCAGTTTCGATAGTACTTACAGTGTGAGCAGAGATTCTTTGGAAGTTTTCCTTACTGATGGTGTTCAAAATGTAAAAGTAGCTACCTATTACAATGGCCTTTACAATTGGTCTACGCAAAAGAATTACAAAATATCTGACTTTATGAACCCTACAAACCAAATGCAGGTTATTTTCAGAATTCACAATTCCAACGCAGCTAATTATAAAGAGGCTGGCATAGACAAATTCCAGGTAGGGAGTCTTTCAACAGTAACAAATACTGAAATAGTAGAAAGTACCAGCCCATTTTTTATTGATGCTTATCCCAATCCAAGCCAGACAGGATTTAAGATACATTATAAGGTGAACTTGGAGAAAGAACTGCCCTGGATTAGGGTTTATGATCTCATGGGCCGATTGGTTGAACAAATTAAAATCGATCAGAACTCAGCTGTTTTAGAAACAGGTCAAAATTGGCCCTCCGGTAAATACATATTACAACTAGGCAATCAATCTAAAATAATCATTAAACAATAATTTCTCATGAAAATTAACATTACTCTTTTATTATTATGGCTGAGTTTTACTCAGGTTTGGTCACAAACGCTTAGTAGCTACAACCTAAATCAATTGTCACAAAGGACATATACCCAAGAATTGAGTAGTATCTGGGGTTGGACTTCACCACAAGGGGTTGAATATGCCATCGTTGGAACAGCAACAGGAACATCTATTGTAAGTTTGGCAAATCCTGCTGCACCTGTGCAGGTACAGTTTATCCCAGGCCAAAATACAATTTGGAGGGAAATGAAAACCTATGGAAATTACTGCTACCTTGGTTGTGATAATTGTAGTGAAGGTTTGCTTATCATGGATATGTCAACCCTCACCAGCACATTTAATTATTTTTACTACAAACCAAGATTAACTGTGAATGGTGATACGGATACGCTCAGAAGTATCCACACATTATATGTTGAAGGTTCTTATTTGTATTTAGGTGGAACAAATTTAAATGTAGGCGAGGTGATCATTATGAGTTTAGCGAATCCATTGGCCCCTAATTTGGTTGGATTTTTACCTCCTCCCTATGCACATGATATGTTTGTCAGAGGAGATACAATTTATTCATCCCATGTTTATGATGGATATTTCAGTATGTTTAACATAGCAAATAAGAGTAATCCTGTTTTAATTGCAACCCAAAATACACCAAGTAATTTTACACACAATTCTTGGTTAAATGACAATAGTAGTGCTTTGTTCACAACTGATGAAAGAGCCAATGCTTTTGTGGCTTCCTATGATATTTCCAACCCCTCTAATATTGTTGAATTAGATCGATGGGAGACATTTGAAACAAGAGGAACAGGTGTTATTCCGCATAATGTTCATGTTTTAAATGATTTTATTGTCTTAGCTCATTATACAAATGGGGTAACCATCTTAGATGGTAGAAGACCAGATAATTTGGTGGAAGTGGGAAGATTTGATACATATCCGGTAAATCAAACTGGTTTTTTTGGAGTATGGGGTGTTTATCCATATTTTAATTCAGGAATTATTATTGCATCAGACATCAACACTGGTCTTCATGTATTACAACCTACCTATTCCAGAGCTTGTTGGTTAGAAGGTAATATTACTGATACTTTAACCAATGCGGTTTTATCTGGTGTTCGAGTGACAATCAATACGACACCGGTTTTTGAAGATTCTAGACTCAATGGAGATTATAAAACAGGGTATGGAATTGCTGGTACTTATACAGTTACATACAGTAAAGCCGGTTATTACCCCAAAACCCTTACAGTTAACCTGCAGTCCAACATTGTAAATATTCAAAATGTACAATTAATGCCCATGATAGCATTTGGATTTAGTGGTCAGGTGCTTGATAACCAGACTGGATTGCCTATAGCTAATGCCAAAATACTTATGAGAAGTGATTTGTACACGCATACTTCCACTACAAATGCGGCAGGTAATTTTAGTATTCCTTCCGTTTTTATGGATACTTTCGAAGTATTTGCAGGTAAATGGGGATATAAAACTATTTTGCAAAATTCTGTTATAAGTTCCTCTACACCAAGCCCGGTTTATCGTTTGGATAAAGGTTACAGAGATGAATTTATTTTAGATTTGGGCTGGACAGAATCTGGTAATGCAAGTTCAGGTTCTTGGGAGAGAGCTGTTTCTGAATATTTAACTAATAACAATCAGGCAGTAACCCCTGATACCGATTTAAGTTTTGATTTAGGTAATCAATGCTATATAACTGGAGCCAATAATAATGGTTCTATCTCAGCAGACGACATTGATGGTGGAAATACGATACTTAGATCACCCAATTTTGATTTAAGCAGCTACACAACACCATATTTGAGCTATTATGCATGGTTTGTTGATATTTTAGGACAGGGTAATCCCAACGACTCTATGATTGTACGAATTCATAATGGCAATACAACAGCAGTTTTAGCAGTGTACAGAACTTCAACCTTTGCCTGGACACCGATTCAAAATTTCAGAGTTGCAAACTATATTACACCCAATGCAACAATGTATTTGACAGTGGAGGCATTTGACAGAAGCCCTGGGCATGTGGTAGAAGCCGCATTCGATTTATTTGAAATTGTAGATAGCGCTGCAGCTCCTACGGCAGTTAGTTCCTTTGAGAATGAAAAAGATTTAATCATCTATCCTAATCCGTCAAAAGATATCATCACCATTGATTTCCCTCAGGATTTTGAATGGATTGAGAATCAAAATTTAGAATTTTATGACGCTTTGGGAAGATGGATTACATCTTATCCTCTAAGCTCTGAGAAAAGACAGACTTTTGTATTAGGTTCAAATTTTAGTAATGGCTTGTATTTTGTTCGGTATGGTAATCAATCCTATCCTTTACGAGTATTCAAACAATAAAAAAAGGGCTTAGGCCCTTTTTTTATTGTCAAGATTTAAGAATGATTTTCTGAGTCCACTGATTTTCCTTATTTATTAATTGGATATAAAAAGTATTAGAACCAATTAAACCTATTTTTTCACGGATGTCTATTTCTGTTTTATTTTTTTGAAATCCTGATTTTGGTAAAATATCAGAAAAAATAAGTTTTCCATCTGTACTAAAGAGCTTAAGTTCCAGGGGTTCATTGCTTTGTTGATTGTATTCAATCGTAAAGATTCCCTTGTTTGGATTGGGGTATACAATAAATTCTAGGTTTGCTGTACTGTAGGAATTCAGTTCATCTTCAGTAGAGAGTTGATTTCTGGGTATCAAAAGTACTTCAAAAAAACCGTTGTGTGCAGTACTTTGCGTACCATCATTCAGAAAAAATATATTGGCAGCTGTGCTACTGATACCGCCATAAATATAACCTAATAGAGTTGTATCTTGCCTGTTTAGTGAATCATAGAGAATAATGTCATGTGAATATGTGGTTAAGCTTTTGTTGGGTATAAATTCAGCACCTGCACCCAGAAGAGAGGGCATTTGATTGGGTAATTTATATTCTGCATAATTACCTGAAGCATCTCTGCTTACACGGGCAATTGTTGAAACAAAAGGAACATTATTGTCTTGTACGAGAATTCCCAAACTATCATAATATTGAGAAATTCCACCAAAGAATAAATGATGCATTTCATTTTGATTGGCATGATAAATGGGTATAACGGGGCAATGGTAATGGTTGTAATATTGGTTGAATCCAGAGACTGCCTGATGTGAAGTACTATCAAGTTCGATGGCATTTAAAAAAGGTAGATTTGCATTAGGCTGAAAAACTCCGGAATATAAAATGATTGATTCTTCGCCATTTGCTTTAATGTTAGACTCAACATTAAAGTCTCTTCTATGTAATTGTATCGTATCAAAATAGGTTCTAATATGTTGTATTTGAATATTTGTTCCGTCATCTACAATGTTAAATCTCTTAACTTCATTTGTATATTCTTGAATAAAACCGGGCCCATTATTTGGACCCATAGGATTGTACCTACCTAAAAATTTATGTCCCCCGGCTAAATAATAATTATTGTATATTTTTCTTAATCTACCTCCAGTTACTTGAAACTGCGTATCAGTGATCTGTCTGAAAAAAGGATTGATATTTTGATTACTGATGATAGCTTGAATTAAATCAGGGACTTGTATGGCTGTTAGATTAGGATAAGTAGTATGATTATTTATTGTAGCACTAAATCCATAACCACCGAGAATATACAAGTAATTTCCTTCTTGGTGAAATTGCATATTAGTAGAACTGAGTTGTTCTTGCATACTTACCGGTAGTGAATTCATAGAGACAGACCATTTTTGGTAAGTAGATGGATGTATAACTACAATTTGTGTATTATGACCGGCCTGATCAAAAGCAGCAAATGGCTGGCGTCGGTGTAGGCCATCTAATCTTCCACCGATAATCAAAATATATCCATTGTCTTGAGCGTAGGCATAGGATTGAATACCTCCCAGCGTTGGAATTTGTATGGGTCTCAACTGAATATCAAAATTGCTTGACTGACTCATGAGCAACTGGCAATGGAGTAATAAAAGAATAAGCTTTTTCATTTTTTTTATTTCAAAAGTATTGCAATTCCATAATAAAATCTGTGATTTATGTCACACAAAAAAAGGATGCTCTTTGGGAGCATCCTTAGGTTATTTGATTAAAAATAATAGGTATTATTTTTTTACTACCTGTTTGGTAATTCTACCTTTTGAGGAATATATTTTGATATAATAAAGTCCGGTAGAATAAGTACTTAAATTGAGTTGTGTATTGTTTTGATTACATTTTTGACTATACAACTGAGAACCTAATACATTGTATAATTCAAGTTTTTCAATATTTTCTGTTGAAAGAATTTGAACAGTTTCCTCAGTTGGATTAGGGTAAATTTGTATAGTGTTTTGATCATCAAAATGATCAATGGCAGTAACCAATGAACCGGAGCAAGCTAACAATTGGTAACCACTGTCAAAAGGACTTTGGGTGTCAAACTGAGATCCAAAACCATAAACTGAAAAATTACCAACCGGTGCAGTTTGACTATACAAATCAGTTGCATCGTCAATCCTTAGTTGCCAGGTAGTGGTACCATCTGTAACGTCTACGTTAAATCCTGTGCCAGTTGATGTTGTCCATTGTGTGGCGTTAACCAAAGATACATTGCTCAACATAACCAAACTTCCTTCCTGTGTTTCATTTAATGGGGTACCTAACATAATGGGATTTACTGTTGCATTGCCAGAACTAATAAGGAATAAGCTATCTACCACGAACTCAGTTACTCCATTAGTCTGAGCCACTGTTCCCCAAATGTGAAGTGAATCTCCGTCAGAAACAGAATAACCGCTACGATCTATTCCGGAGAAAACTTTAATGCCATGGTTGCCTGTATTAATTACATACATTTCATATCCTGCATTTAATCTGAAATCATTACAATGTACAATACCTCTAATTTCATAACTTAAGCCTAGTGAGTCAGGGACTCCATTTCCATTAACACCTTCAATATTAATGATAGGCTGATAGGGATAGTTAGGTCTGCATATTGTATTTTGCTGTGCTGGCGTTGCTTTAATTTCAACACCTGCTACAAATACTCCTGTAGGATTCGTGCTTGCACCCCAATTTGAACCTATATTATTATCAGTGTTTATATTACACAACTGTAAAGATGGACCATTTCCGTTTGCAGCAATAGGCCAGGGAAGTGCATTGGAGTAGAATATAGAATCTAAAATTACTGCCTGGTTGTTTCTTAAAACAATAGCTTCTCCCGTATTATTTAAAGAATTACCTGTGTTCCATCTGAAAGCACTGATGCCAAATCTACTGTTAAATACAGCAGTATCCTGACAAACAACCACATGAGAACCTGCATTCAAAGTGAAGGTAGGAAAGGTAAAAAATACACCATTGGTAATTTGATATCCGGTCATATCTACATTTACCGTATCATTATTGTAAATTTCAATAAACTCTACAGAATCAGCACCCGGATTATTATACATAAATTCAGAGATGACCAGGTTGTATAAAGGTGTTGGGGCAACATCATTGTCCACAATGGTAATATTATATACACTATCTGTAAAACTGGCACCATTGGAAGGATTAAATAACTCAAGTATTAAATTTTCGTTACCTTCAGTTAATATATCATCAATAATGTCGAAACTTATTGTTTGGGTAGCATTGCTTGAACCAGGAAAAGTGATTGTTTGAGGAACTGTCAGATTGGTGTAGTCACTCGCTGAAGCGGTAGAGCTTGTTCCAACTCTCATTTCTACGGTAGTGCTGTTTGCATTAGGATTTAAAATGGCAACATTTACTGAAATTGTTCCAACAGCCTCATTCACAGTTACTGCAGAGGAAGCGAATCCAACTCTGAGTGGTTGACTAAGGCAAGTTTCAAGAGCATTAGGACTGCCAAATAAATTTCTTGCATTGATGATCACTCCCGTATTTACTCTGGATGTATCCCAATTGGCAGCAATGCTATTGTCTGTACTTGGATCACAAAGTTGAAGAGAGTTGCCTCCACCATTGGCTTGTGGTTCCCAGGCAGCTTGATATCTAACTGAATCTATAACTGTAGAGCCATTTCTTAAGACTATCAAAGTGCTTGTATTCTTTAAGCCTGTGCCAGTCCAT
>CAZNNX010000047.1:17943-19157 GCA_964574485.1 uncultured Saprospiraceae bacterium
GCCCAAACTGTATTGATTTTGAACGGCAGTATCATTAGCTGCGAAAATAATAAAGGAACCCGGATTGAGAAGAGTAGAAACTCTGAAAGAATCTCTAACCGTTGGTGCAGGATTACCAAAATTTAAAGTGTAACCCAAAAGATCAACAGCAGTTGTCCCAGCATTGTAGATTTCAATGTATTCTAATGAATCAGTTCCTGTTTCTGGCGGATTGAACATGATTTCTGTAATTACAATTTGAGAATTTCCCCATTGTAAATACAGCAGGCAAATTAAGGAAAGTAAGATTTTTTTCATAACAGTTTATTTTTATAGCACAAAGATAATCAATTTGTAATTTGTTCATGTTAAGATATTATTATAAAATTCATTGATTTTATTATTTGAGACAGAATGATTCCTACAAAAATAAACCTATTATTTTCATAACTTTGTATAACTAAATATACTTTCATGGTTCATTTATTTGCTTTTCAAAAGTATCAGATAAATATCTTTATTCTACTGTTGATTTCTTATAAGCTTTTTGCCCAATTTCAGTTTTTTCAGCCTGAGGTTTTGAAATCAAATAATCAACCTTTCCAGTATGCTTGGGCGGGAGGGCAGAATAACCCTCAGTTTTCAAATGTTGATATAGACCAGGATGCTTTGAAAGATCTCGTTGTGTTTGATCGAACGGGTAATATTTTTAATGTTTTTAAAAATAATGGGACCCCTTTTCAGTCAGATTATCAATTGATGCCTAGCTGGGCGAACCTTTTTCCAAAAGTGAAAAGGTTTTGTTTGTTGAGAGACTATAATTGCGATGGGCTGGAAGATATTTTTGCTTATTTCAAAGATGAAGGAACTGGCGAATCTGGTATTGCTGTTTACAAGGCATCAAGGACTGGAAACGGATTGATTCAATTTAGTTTAGCAAAGCAATTGTTGAAGTATACTGAAAAAAATCAGAATTTCCCTTTCAATCTTTATGTCAGTAATATCGACCTTCCAGATGTTAATGATATTGATAATGACGGGGATTTAGATATTCTTACTTTTCACATTGGTGGTGGTTATGTAGAATGGTTTCGGAATACCTCTGTAGAGAATGGTTGGTCTTGTGATAGTCTGCAATTTGAATATGCAGACAATTGTTGGGGACGTTTTTTTGAAAGTGGCATCAGTGTGAGTCTGGATTTAAGTCCTCAGCTGGATAGTTGTAACAATTGGAC
>CAZNNX010000048.1:0-19136 GCA_964574485.1 uncultured Saprospiraceae bacterium
GAAAAGCCAAAAAAATTCAGGATATTGAAAATTCATTCTTATTGTAAAATAGTTCTAAACAATGTGTTGGACAAAAGCAAATACAGAAATATAAAAAACATGGAAGCCCAGACAAACCAGTAAAATTTCTCACTGTACTTCCTGAAACTCTTTTTTTCTATTTTCGTTTTTTCCATCTGATTGATTTGTTCATAAATCGATTCCAAAGATGCAAGATCTGTAGCTCTGAAATATTTTCCCCCTGTTTGGTTGGCAATCTCAGTTAGCAGCGCTTCATCAATTTCAACTGTTACATAATTATAAATAAATCCACCATTGGGTTTTCGGGCCACAGGTGCTTTTGCTCTTCCATTGGTACCCACTCCAATCGTGTAAACCTTCACTCCATACTTCTGTGCTGCAGCAGCTGCTTGTAAGGGATCGACGCTACCCGCATTATTAACCCCATCGGTTAAAAGGATGATTACCTTACTCTTGGAATTCGATTTTTGCAAACGTCTGACGGCATGAGCCAGACCCATGCCTATGGCAGTTCCTTCTGCCGCTATCCCACAGGCAAGCGACGAAATCATTTGCTTTAATATATCATGATCTGCAGTAAGAGGACACTGCGTAAAACTTTCACCACCAAAAACCACCAACCCCAATCTGTCGTATTTTCTCTTTTCAACAAAACTGACAGCTACTTTTTTGGATGCATCCAAACGATCTTCCTCAAAATCCTTGGCAAGCATACTACTGGAAACATCAATCGCCATCATGATATCGATACCATCTGTTAACACTTTTTCCTTCTGAAAAACTTGCTGAGGCCTGGCCAAAGCTACAATTAACATCGCCAATGATAAAATTTGAAAGACTTGCAGAATGGGTTGCCATTGTGTTCTCCATGTAGCATATTTTTCAAACCCTTGTCCTGAAGAAAACTTCATTTCAGCATAATACTTCCTTTTACTTCTATACCGATACAACAAGGGAAGCCCCAGTAGTAGGAGCAAAATCCATGGTTGTGCAAAGCTAATAGAACTAAATATTGACATATCAGGACGGATCAGAATCTTTTAATCTCTCTAAAGTGGTTTCAATTAATTTTTTTATGAAAAGCACAGATTTTTGATGCTCTTCAGGCATAGCAGAAGCTTTGGCAAATTTGACCAAATCACAGATTTCCAGCCAATGATCCAGCTCAAGCTTCATAGGCTCATGCATCTGCTCTATATCAATCTGACTGAATATTTCTGCCCTGGTTCCTTCCAAAGCCTTGATCGAAAATCTTTCATTCAAATAGGTTCTAAGAATCCATGAAATTTCTCCATAATAAGAAGCTTGCATTCCTTTTTGAATAAACTGCTTTGAAAGAAGCAGATCCACAGACTGCAAAGCTCTCTGTTCAGGTGTCAGCCATTTCTTTTTCTCTTTCCATTCCACCCACTTTTTCTTATATATCCAAATGAATACAAAAACAAAACCTGCCAGCAAAATGGCTAAGAGATACCATTTATATTCCAATAAATAATCGTAGAAATTTTTCTCTTCCGACAGTACATTTTTAATGGGGGCTAAATAATTGCTGTCTCCAGAGATTCCCTTGGGTAAATCAACCTCTAAAATCAGGGGCTTTGAGATCAGGCTATCATTGCAAAAAACCTGCAGAGATGGTAAAATTATTTTCCCGGTATCCCATGGAATCAGCACAACTTCTTGTTCATAACTATCATTGGCTGATTTTTTTTGCTCCGATACATTAAAAATTTCATATTTCTGGTCTTTCCAGACTGTGGCATAAACGGGAAAATCTACCTTACAAGCACCTGCTTTCTCTAAAGTAACCAATATCCTCACCTGATCGCCAATTAGAATATTCTGCTGAGAGGTACGAACAGTTAAGCTTTGCGCCCAGGAATGGGTAGAAAAAGAAAACAACAAAAGCAATATGATTTCTATTTTCCGCATATTAAAAAGTGGATCTCTCTTTAAAAAAAAGCCTTAACTCAGACTCAAATGCATGGGAAGTATTCAATTCGATGGTATCAGCACCTAATCCGTGAAAGGCGTCAATAAATCGTCTTTGCTTTTCCTGAAAATCTGATTCAAATAAGTTCCTCACTTTTTCGGAACTGCTATCTACCCAAATGAGTTGACCCGTTTCAGCGTCCTCTATGGGCAATAAACCAATATTGGGTAAACTGGTCTCTCTGGTATCGAAGATATGTATTCCAATCAAATCATGTCTGCTGCTGGCTACTTTAAGGGCATTGACATAATTCTGATCATAAAAATCGGAAATAAGAAAGGCCGTGCATCTTTTTCTTACCAGTTGGGTAAGGTATTTCAAAGCCAGTTTAATATCTGTCCCTTTCGATTTTGGTTTAATTTGAACCAACTCTCTGATAATTCGCATGATTTGCGTTTTACCCTTGGCAGGTGCGTAATATTTTTCAATTTTATCACTAAAAAAAATAATGCCGACCTTGTCGTTGTTACTGATTGCAGAAAAAGCTATGGTGGCAGCCAGTTCAGCAATATATTCATTTTTATTTTGAGCAGAAGCCCCAAAAAAAGAAGATGCGCTGATGTCTATCAACAGCATAAAAGTTTGTTCTCTTTCCTCTTCAAATACCTTTACATGCGGATCCCCCGTCCTTGCAGTTACGTTCCAGTCGATATTTCGAACATCCTCGCCTTATTGGTAAGCACGCACCTCACTAAATGACATTCCCCTTCCCTTGAAATTCGTTTTGAAAGAACCTGAAAATTCCATACTGGAAAGGCCCTTTGATTTCAACTCTATTCGACGTACTTTTTTTAATATTTCTGAAACTGTCATAGGGGATTTCTAAGGAACCTTGAGCGTGTTTACGATTTTGTCAACGATATCCTCCGCACTGATATTTTCTGCCTGTGCTTCATATGTCAGTCCTATTCTATGGCGTAACACATCCTTGCATATTGCTCTTATATCCTCTGGAATGACATAGCCTCTTCTTTGAATATAGGCATAGGCCTTGGCTGCAAGAGCAAGATTAATGCTGGCACGAGGAGATGCCCCGTAAGATATAAGCCCCTCTAATCCTTGAATATGATGTTCTTTGGGCTGTCGGGTTGCGAATACGATATCCAGAATATATTTTTCTATACGTTCATCCATATATACTTCCCGAACCGTCTTTCTGGCTTGCATAATATCAGAAATCTGAGCCACTTTTTTTACCTGATCAAATTTGCCACTGATATTGAGTCGCATAATCTCCAATTCCTCCTCCTTTGTTGGATATCCAATCTTAGCTTTCAACATAAATCGATCAGATTGGGCCTCAGGTAAAGGGTAGGTACCCTCCTGCTCTATTGGATTTTGCGTAGCCAATACCAAAAAAGGTTCTTCCAAAATATGGGTTGTTTCTCCAATAGTTACCTGTCTTTCCTGCATGGCTTCCAACAAGGCTGACTGAACTTTTGCCGGTGCCCTGTTGATTTCATCCGCTAAAATAAAATTAGAAAAAACAGGCCCTTTCCGGACCATAAAACTACCGTTGGAAGGATTGTAAATCATAGTACCAACAATATCGGCAGGTAGTAGATCAGGCGTAAACTGAATTCTTTGAAATTTTGCATCAATAGCCTTGGCCAAAGTATTAATAGCTAATGTTTTTGCTAATCCGGGCATACCCTCCAATAAAATATGACCTTTGGAAAGTAAACCAATCAGCAATCTTTCCATCATATAATTTTGACCCACAATCACTTTGGAGGTCTCTTGCAATAAATTCTCAATGACTTTACTCTCATTATGAATTTTCTCATTCAATTGATTAATTTCGGAAGAATGCATTTTGTATGCGGTTTAATTTTTAGTAGTTAAACAAAGAACAAAGTTAATTAATTTAGACTTTTTTCGTAAGATATACTATAGATTAACCAAAATCATTTGCTTGAAATTCAAATTAAAAGCCTGACAATGGAAAATAAACGAATTCAAAAAAATTTTGATCTAAAAAATTTGAAAAGCCTCTTACCTTTTTGTTTTGTATTTGACAAAAATTCCAATCTTTCTTTTGCAATCCCACCCCTTGAAGTAAAAACCAAACAAACTCAGAACAAAACATTTTTGTGGCATCCGTTTCGTCAAAATAAAAGTCAAAATCAATAGGTTCTTGGGTTAAATGCGCTGAAATTTTACTTTGCAACAATGCAATATTTATCCAATCCTTCTTGCGTCTGATAACAGCAACACTACCAGCTACCGCCTCGCCCACAAAATTTTCAACAGGTACTGTACAAATCCCGCTACAGTAATCATTGCTGATACTATGTACAACCCATGCTTTTTCATCATTTACTTTATAAAATATACCCACATGAGAAAAAGGATATCTCTCATTCAGTTGTTGAGACATCAAATGACTCAGCCAACCCTTGCCCTTTCTCAAAAGTATATCCCCGCTTTGTATTCTGATAAGCCGGGTATTACCATTTTCTTTCAGTTCTAAGCTGTAGCTGTCAATACCTTGACCAAAACCAAAATATCCTGAAAACAGGGTAAAACTAATTAAAATGTATCTGAACACATTTCTGCGTTAAAATGTATGAGAAGCACGGAATTGCCTCAAAAAACGAGTGTCATTTTCAAAAAACAAACGAATATCATCAATTTGATACCTGAATAAAGCAATCCTTTCAACCCCTATTCCAAAAGCAAAACCAGTATATTTTTCCGGATCAATTCCACATTGTGAAAGTACTACAGGATCAACCATTCCACATCCAAGAACTTCCAGCCAACCGGTTCCCTTGGTCAATCTCTGGTCTCTTTCTGTTTCCAATCCCAGATAGACATCCATTTCAGCACTGGGTTCCGTAAATGGAAAATAAGAGGGCCTTAATCTAATTTGTGTTGCTCCAAACATCTCACTTGCAAAATGACTCAAAGTCTGTCTTAAATCAGCAAAACTTACACCTTCAGCTATATACAATCCCTCAATTTGATGAAACTGACAATGAGAACGGGCTGAAATGGTCTCATTTCTATATACTCTTCCAGGTGCAATCATTCGAATGGGTGGCTCCTGGGCTTTCATCGTTCTTACCTGAACAGGTGATGTGTGCGTTCTCAGTAACCTTTCCACAGAATTTTTCAAATAAAAAGTATCCTGCATATCCCTTGCCGGATGATCCTCAGGTGTACCCAATGCTGTGAAGTTATGCCAGTCGTCTTCTATTTCCCGCTCTTCCTCCACTGCAAATCCTAATTTTTCAAAAATCTGTACCATTTCCTCCATTATTAAAGAAACAGGATGTCTGGACCCAAGAAGATTAGGGATGGAAGGTGCCGTCAAATCAATTTTTTCAAACTGATTTAATTTGGCTTGATCTATTTTGGATTTGGCTTCATAAAATTTTGTTTCTGCAGCTGTTTTGACAGCATTACACAATTGACCAAAAGCTTTTTTTTGCTCATTGGGAACTTGTCTGATTTCTTCAAATACAGATTTCAAAATATTTTTTGTCCCTAGGTATTTGATTCTAAAAGCCTCAATCTCCTCCTCATGACCTAAAATTGTCTCCTCTACTTCCTTTAAATAAGCTTCTACTTTTACAAATGAATCCATCTCTGTTTACTTTTAATGAAGATATTTTTACCTTTACAACCTAAAGATATCTAATTTTCACAAAGTTAATTGCTGATGAAGACTTATCCAAAATTAAGTTTCCTTTGCCTGGGGCAAGTCCTTTTATTTTTTTTCTTAGTCTCATTGGGCCCCATCAAGATACAGGCCCAAAAAAACAAAAAAGATGTTGAACCTGTGATTCCAAGCGGACCCACAGTAGATATTTTTTCAGGTTTACAACAAAAACCATCGGATAGCTTTCAAATCAATGCCCTTTGGTTGGATAAAAAAAATATTGAATTCACTGTAAATGCACTGGCGTATAAATCACCAGATGAATATCGATTGGTATTTGAGCTTCATCAATTAGGAAAAACAGTTGAAGAATCTGTAGTTCAAGCGCAGGATAGATTTGCCGCTTTTCTCAACGAGCTTTCTGCAGATATTGTAAGGAAAGACAAAGTTGCAATAGAATTTGTCTCACTGCATCCCATCTATGCCAAAGAAAAAAATCTGCGCAGCTACAGTAGAAAAACCTACAGAGAAAATCCAAAATGGTATGAAACCGTACACAATATTCAGATTTTATTCAGTGATCCAAATCAAACAGCCAAAATCATAGCTTTGGCTTCTAAATATGAAATTATGGATTTAATCCAACTGGATTACTTAATGAAATCTCCGGAAGATACTTATCAGGAACTAAGAAAAAAATGTATCGAGCATTATGTAAAACAAATCAGCACTTACGAGCAACTGGGCGTTGAATTGGATGTTGCGCCAAGAATCGTTTCAGAATCAAAATTAGCCTTGAGCCCGAATGAAAACAGAACAGCCACCAGTTATCCCTTCAGATACTCATCAGACTTTACCAGCGCTGGCCTACTGGAAAATGCAAATCTAATCAGTTCAAGCCATCACAATGCTGCCGATTTCTCCGATATTGATCTGATTGTAAATCAACCCGGACCCGGACCTCAATTTCACCTCATTTTTCAAATGAAGGTGCTTTTCATGATGAAATAATCTTAGTGTAAATAAATATCAATATGGACTTTCAAGACATTGTATCCCATTGTAAAGAATATGGTTTCATCTACCAATCTAGTGAAATTTACGGCTCTTTAAGTGCAGTTTATGATTACGGACCTCTTGGTGCTCCCCTCAAGCAAAACATCAAGGAATATTGGTGGAAATCAATGGTACAAGCACATGAAAATATTGTAGGTCTTGATTCTTCGATCTTTATGCACCCACAGGTATGGGTAGCTTCAGGTCATGTGGCGGCCTTCAATGATCCCATGATCGACAACAAGGACTCAAAAAAAAGATATAGGGCTGATCATTTAATTGAAGAAATCTATGTCGGGAAAATCCAATCCAAAATTGATAAGGAAATTGAAAAAGCCGCCAAAAGATTTGGCGATGCATTTGACCCGGAGCAGTTTGTAAAGACCAACCCTCGCGTTTTGGAATATCAACAAAAAATAGATGAGGCGCTTCGTTTAATGAATGAAGTGATGAATCAAAATGATTTGGTAGCCTTCAAAAACCTCATCGATACGCTGGAAATCAATTGCCCGGTAAGTGGAACAAAAAACTGGACGGAAGTCAGACAGTTTAACCTCATGTTTTCTACACAGGGAGGTGGCTCTGTAGGCGATGATGTTTTGTATCTCAGACCCGAAACGGCACAGGGAATTTTTGTAAATTTCAACAACGTAGTTAATACTTCCAGACAAAAAGTTCCCTTTGGTATCGCCCAGATTGGAAAAGCGTTCCGTAATGAAATTGTAGCACGTCAATTTATATTCAGAATGAGAGAATTTGAACAAATGGAAATGCAATTCTTTGTTCGGCCTGGCACTGAAATGGAATGGTACAATTACTGGAAAGAAAAAAGAATGAGATGGCATAAAGCCGTTACTACAGGCAATGACAACCACAGATATCATAACCACGAAAAATTAGCACATTACGCAAATGCTGCATTGGATATTGAATTCCAATTCCCCTTTGGATTCAGAGAGTTGGAAGGAATACATTCCCGTACTGATTTTGATTTAAACGAACATCAAAAACTTTCCGGAAAAAAAATGCAGTATTTCGACCCTGAACTGAAGGAGAGTTACACGCCCTATGTGGTGGAAACCTCAGTTGGTTGTGATCGTATGTTTCTTGCTGTTATGAGCAATGCCCTCACAGAAGACGAAGTTCCCAGTGCAGATGGAGAAGCTTCCACGAGAAGAGTTTTAAAACTACATCCAGCCTTGGCTCCTGTTAAATGTGCCATCCTCCCTCTGGTGAAAAAGGATGAAAACTTAACAGCATTGGCTAAAAAAATACACGATCAATTGAAATTTAGTTTCACCTGTCAATATGATGAAAAAGATGCTATCGGCAGAAGATACAGACGTCAAGATGCTATTGGTACCCCTTTCTGTCTGACGATTGACGACCAAACAGCCGCCGATGGTAGTGTGACGATTCGGGAAAGAGACAGCACCCTGCAACAAAGAATAGCGATTGAATCAGTTGAATCCTTTATTTTATCCAAAATTGATATGAGTAACCTGTTGAGAACAATATAAATATTTGCTTTTTGAATAATTAGTCGAAAGAATTTCAACTCTTTGGATAAATTATTGTAATTTGGCGTGTTTAAAGAATTAGCCTATTGACTTCAGTTTTCCATGAGAAATATATTTTTATTTATTTTCTTACTCATCTCCACCTCAACTCCCTTCCTATTGAAGGGGCAGTACGATGCAAAACCTTGGTCAGTAGGGATTCATCCCGGCTTGTATAGTTTCTACGCCACAGGCGGAAATCAGTTCTTCAATCCAAAAGTTTACGGTGGTGGACTTGAAATATCAGCCATGAGGACTGTATGGAAATATATCGATGTGGGAGCTGAATTAAACTTTGCTCGACTTGCTCACCCTGCAGAGCCAGAAACTGCAAGTTCAGCCCTCGCAGGTGATTATTCTAATCTTGAAAATTTTTTCTCCTTTCATTTGGCCGGTAAATTCAGATTTGACGGAGGAATCATAAAACCAGGATCAATTCTGGTACCTTTTTTAAAACTTGGCGTAGGCACACAAAGCACAGGAAATTTCAAAAACTGGTTCCTGTACATTCCTGTAGGTGCCGGGTTACATGCACACATCCCTAAAACACCCCTCACTGCAACTTTTCAACTGACGTACAACCCCACCCTGCTTATGGGAGAAAATGTAAGACCCATGGGTTTTATTCATTACAGTTTGGGAATAGGAATTAGATTTGGAAATGAGAAATCTACAAAGAAAACAAGCTCTTCCCTTACTGATATTAAAATAAATTCCAAATATGATCACGACTATGATGGGGTTCCTGATAGTCTTGACAAATGCCCGCACCTGTTTGGATCAAAAATAACGATGGGATGTCCTGACACTGACAATGATCAAATCATGGATAGTGAGGACAAATGTCCTGAAATATGGGGTTATACCAACTTGCAGGGTTGTTTGGACAGTGACAGGGATGGCATAGTTGATACGGAGGATCAGTGTCCGGATTTATACGGAGAAGATAATGGTTGCCCAAATGGCAATACCGGTAAAGACGATGACGCTGACGGAATACCTAATAACGAAGATCTTTGTCCTCAGATAAAAGGTATCTTTACAGCCTATGGTTGCCCGGACGGTGATGGCGATGGCGTAAGAGATGAAATTGACCTTTGTCCAGACTTTTTTGGTAGTTCCATGTACAACGGCTGTCCATTTGCCAAATCAAAACTGGATAGTTTAAAATTGGTAAACAAAAAGGCGAAAGACCAGGAAAATATAGCCAAGTATGGTTATACAGCTATCCAGTCAGATTTACTCATGGATCGTTTCGGTAATTTGATTTCTATAGATCGTTATGGAAATATAGTAGACCAAAACGGAAAAAAAATTACCCTCAGAGGTGGTTATGCCATAGACAAAGGCATGTTGGTTGATGCACAATTACATGTAATCACCATTGGGAAAGATGGCATGCTTTATGACCATAATGGATTACTAATCAGGGGAACAGACGCCCTATTGACAGAAAACACAGCTGCTGAAGACGAAAATAAATCAACAAACACTTCAAACCCAGATAAAAAAATCAACCTAAGTCAATGTGACCAGATTGATTTGGAACCTCTAAGAACTGCCATCTACTTTGAATATAATAAGGCCAATCCCAATGCCATTAAAGGTTTGGAAAAAGTGATTGAAGCCATGAGAAAATGTGCCTTGATTGAGTTGGAGATTTCTGGGCATACAGATGCCGACGGCGATGAGAAATACAACCTAAAACTCTCTGAAAAAAGAGCCAAAGCCATAATGAATTATCTGACCAACAAAGGTATAAATAAAGAACGTTTGAAATTTAATGCCTTTGGTGAACAAATGCCAGTTGCCCCCAACGACGACGATGAGGGAAAGTCAAGGAATCGCCGCGCAGAAATTCGCCTCTATCGTTCAAGATAATTTAGTTAAATTTCTTTTTTCTCTTCCAAACAAAGGCGGAAAAACTTAATATTAGATTGTTTTTACAACATCTTTATTCCGGGCAAATATGTACGATATAATTCCAAGTTTTATCACAGCTTTTTTTATCACTTATTTTGCTATACCCTCTATTATCAAAATAGCTCATGAGAAAAACTTGATGGATGAACCTGATGAAAGAAGAGCACACACAGATCGCGTCCCTACGCTTGGAGGTATAGGAATATTTGCCGGATTAATTTTTTCCATTACCTATTGGATACCCTTCGATTCCTGCCTTCATCCAGAACATGAATACATCAAATATATTCTTTGTGCCTATATCATTATTTTTCTGATCGGAGCAAAAGATGATATCATACCTCTTCCTGCCTACAAAAAATTTGTTGGTCAACTGGCCGCAGCCTTTATCTTAGTTTATCAGGCAAAAATTCAGCTCACCAGCTTATATGGCATCTTTGGCATAAATGATATACCGGAATGGTTCTCGATTATCATCACCATGTTTACAATTATCGTAATTATTAATGCCTTTAATTTGATCGATGGGATTAATGGCCTGGCTGGTTCTATTGGCTTGCTCACCTGTTTTAGCTTTGGTTTCTGGTTTTATCTGTTTGGCCGATTAGATTTGGCTGTATTGTCAGCAGCTACTATGGGATCTCTACTTGCTTTTTTAAAATATAATTTTACCCCTGCTAAAATTTTTATGGGGGATACTGGCTCTCTCTTATTGGGTTTAACCTCCTCAATACTTGCCATTTCTTTTATCGAAAATAATAAAATCATTCACGAGCAATATTTTATTACCTCTGTTCCTGCTGTTGCAATTGCCGTTATGATAATTCCACTTTTTGATACCTTGAGAGTTTTTGTTATTCGGTTATTAAAAGGAAAATCACCTTTTAGCCCTGACAAAACACATATACATCATCTGTTATTGGACTTAGGGTACAATCATTCTCAATCTACATTTATCTTAGTTGTTGTAAATATCCTCTTCATTACTATTGCTTACTTCCTGCGAAGCTTGGGCGCACTTGAAATTATTTTGATCATCCTTGGGTTAGCTTCCCTGCTGACGCTTTGGGTTTTTAAAAAGGTGCAACTGACTAAAAAAAATTAGGATGCAGCTGTTAATTATACAAACTGCCTTCCTAGGTGATCTGATTATCAGTACATCATTGGTAGAAACTTTGATGTCCATTTTCCCGGATGCAAAAATTGATTTTGTTATAAAAAAAGGGAATGAAAAAATTCTACATAACCAACCCCATATTCAACAGATTTATACTTTTGACAAAAAAAATAAAATCAATAGCTTAATTCAACTCAAAAAAGAATTGAGTAAAAAATCTTATGACATCATCATTAATACACATAAATACCTTAGTTCCGGAATCATCTCCTTATTTCCTGACGCCCATATGAGGGTTGGATTTAAACAAAACCCACTTTCTATAACCTATCAGAAAACATATTTCTACCTTTCTAAGAAAACGGAAATAGAAAGACTAAACCAACTATTGTCTTTCTTAGGTCCTGCAGAAATACATCCACCCAAAATTCACCTTGATCCACATAGCCCGGAAGAAGCAATACCGCAACCTTTTATTACGGTTTCTCCCTTTTCTGAATGGTTCACAAAATCTCCCAGTCTGAATTTCTGGAATGACTTCTTCCTGCAAATTCCCTTTGATGTCAAAGTTTTTATTCTGGGTGCCCCTCAGGATTTTCAAAAGGCGGAACAAATGATTCAGCATTTAAACAGGAATCAATTTATCAATCGTTGTGGTCAGGCCAGTATGCATGCAGATGGAAAACTAATGAGACAGGCTTTACTGAATTACGTATTGGATTCAGCTCCCTTACACTTGGGTGCAGCTGTAGGGGCAAATCTTTGCGCTGTATATTGCTCTACAGATCCATCTTATGGATTTTTACCTGATTCCGATCAAATTGAAGTTATCAATCCTTTTGCAGATTTACCCTGCCATCCCTGTGGACCCCATGGGCATTCTTCCTGCCCCCAAAAACATTTTAAATGTGGCCAAATACCATCTTATCTACTCCTCGAGGTATTAAATAAAAAGCTATATCAAAGAAATAATTCATAGCGGCTTACTTTTAATTTAGACATATTGTCAGCAAATTTCTTTAATTTGATGACAAATTTACATTTACATCAATTTGGCTTTTATTTTGTTCCAAACTTTGTATTCAGAAGCCCAAAAATTAAATCTATGTTCGATAAATTCACAGAAAAAGCAAGACAAGCGGTTTTAAAAGCCCAAGAATATGTTCGTTCCAAACAGCAACAAGATGTTCAAATTGCTCATCTGCTAAAAGGAATGCTTGAGGTTGACGAGTCTGTAGTAGCCTATATTTTAAAAAAATTGGGCGTCAATCTAACAGAGTTGAACAGTAAACTTGATTCCATCATGGAAACCTATCCTAAGGTTTTTGGCTCCAACAATTTAGGAAGTCACCTTTCTAAAGAAGCGAGTCTGGTCATTCAAAACGCTCAAAACCTGGCTAAAGAATTCCATGATGAGTTTGTAGCCGTTGACATGATCTTGGCGGGAATATTTTCAGTGGATGATAAAACAACAAAGTTGCTCAGATCCCTGGGTGTAAATGAAAAAGAATTGGGTAATGTAATTAAGGAGCTTAGAAAAGGAAGACCCGTTCAAAGTGAAAGTGCGGAAAATGAATTTAATGCACTTAATAAATATGCTGTTAATCTGAATGACCAGGCAAGACAAGGCAAACTTGACCGTATTATTGGAAGAGATGATGAAATTCGAAGAGTTTTACACATTCTTTCACGCAGAAAAAAAAATAATCCCATTTTAATTGGTGATCCTGGGGTTGGAAAAACAGCCATTGTTGAGGGTCTTGCATGGAGGATTGTCAATCAGGATGTTCCAGAAAACCTTACTGATAAAACTGTATTCTCATTAGACCTGGCCGCCTTGGTCGCAGGTGCTAAATACAAAGGAGAATTTGAAGAAAGATTGAAAGCTGTGGTTAAAGAAGTAACATCATCAGATCATGTAATTCTATTTATTGATGAAATTCACACCCTGGTAGGCGCCGGTGGTGGCGGAGGTTCGATGGATGCGGCGAATATCCTAAAACCAGCGCTGGCACGTGGTGAGCTGAGGGCCATAGGAGCTACTACGCTGGACGAATATCAAAAGTATTTTGAAACTGATAAGGCCTTGGAAAGAAGGTTTCAAAAGGTCGCAATTGAAGAACCTGGCACGGAAGAAACCATTGCAATCCTGAGAGGCTTGAGAGAAAGATATGAAAATCATCATCAGGTTAGAATTCTAGATGAGGCATTGATTGCTGCATCTGAACTTTCTAAACGATATATCAGCGATCGCTCCTTGCCTGACAAAGCAATTGATTTAATGGACGAGGCCGCCGCCAAATTAAGACTTGAGCTGAATTCAATGCCTGAGAAATTAGATGAGCTGGATAGAAAAGTAAGACAATTAGAAATTGAAAGAGAGGCAGTTAAAAGAGATGGCGATCAAAAAAGATTAGGCATCATTAATGAACAAATTGCTAATTTTTCTGAGGAATTCAACCAACTGAAGGCAGCATGGCAAGCAGAAAAAGAATTGATTCATATTATACAATCCTGCAAAACTAAAATTGAAGATTTTAGAATACAGGCAGATGAAGCCAGAAGATTGGGAGATTATGCCAAGGTAGCTGAACTGGAATACGGAAAAATAAAAGAACAAGAAAATATACTTGAAAATGCACAGATCCAATTGTCAAAATTAGCCCCAGATAAAAGACTAACGGATGGAGAAGTTGATGCTAATGACATTGCTGAAGTAGTTGCCAGATGGACAGGTATACCTGTAAACAGAATGATGGAAAGCGAAAGAGAAAAACTACTCAGAATGGAGCAAGAACTGGGACAAAGAATCATCGGACAAAAAGAAGCCGTAGAAGCTGTAGCAGATGCTGTCAGAAGAAGTAGAGCCGGTTTACAAGATGCTAAAAAACCTATAGGCTCATTTTTATTCATGGGAACTACTGGTGTAGGAAAGACTGAATTGGCCAAAGCACTAGCAGAATTTCTATTTAATGACGAAGCCGCAATCACCCGATTAGACATGTCTGAGTACATGGAAAAACATGCCGTTTCTCGATTGGTAGGTCCGCCTCCGGGCTATGTTGGCTATGAGGAAGGTGGGCAACTCACCAATGCGGTACGACAAAAACCATATTCAATTATTCTCCTCGATGAAATTGAAAAAGCCCATCCGGATACTTTTAACATTTTACTTCAGGTACTGGATGACGGACGTTTAACTGACAATAAAGGACGTTTGGCAGATTTTAAAAATACAATCATTATCATGACTACCAACATGGGGTCTCACGTAATTGCTGAGAATTTTGAAGGATTTGAAGATCAAGAGGATATAAAGAAACAAGCCATTATTGAAACTACAAAACTCGAGGTTTTGGAAGAACTTAAAAAACATGTCAGACCTGAATTTCTCAATCGAATTGATGAAGTAGTAATGTTTACCATGTTGAGTAAATCAGAAATCAAACAGATTTTAAGACTTTTGATAAAAGGTGTTACAAAAAGACTAACTGACCAGGGTCTTCAGATTGAGATCTCTGAAAAAGCAGTTCATTATCTTTCAGAATTAGGATATGATACCTCTTTTGGAGCAAGACCCATGAAAAGAGTATTGCAAAGAGAACTCGTGAATGAGCTTTCAAAGTACTTACTTTCAGGCAAATTTGTATTGGGTGACACCATTGTAGTAGACACCGATCCGACAGGTCAATTCCTCAGCTTTGAAAAGAAATGATTCGAAGATAATTTTTTTTAAAATTCTTAAACTTTTCAGCAAGGATCTTGTTTTAGTGTGATGACAGAAAAAACTGCCCGTAAGCCGATATCTGTTTCATTATTAAAACTTTCGGACCTTTGGCAAATTATACAATACGAGATTTAGAAAAATTATCTGGTATTAAAGCTCATACCATCAGAATCTGGGAGCAAAGATACAACTTAATTGAACCGAAACGGTCTACTACCAATATAAGGTATTACACTGATGAGGATTTACAATTTGTTATGCATGTATCTTTTCTCAACAGGAATGGTCTGCGCATTTCAAAAATTTCAAAAATGACCCGTGAGGAAATAGTGACTAAAGTACACAATATTTCCAAGGACAGTTTCGAAAGTTCAAATCAAATTCAATCTCTAACCATTGCCATGATTGAATTACATGAAGAAAAAATCAATCAAATTCTGGATCAAAGCATTCAACAAAATGGGTTTGATGAAACACTACAAGATTTAGTAATTCCTTTTCTTGAAAAATTAAGTTTACTCTGGATTAAAGGTTCATTGAGTCATGTTCACGAACAATTTACCCTTCATCTCATAAAATCTAAGATACATCAGGCTCTGGGTAGGATTAAACCTAGTACTAAAATACAATTTGGGAAGCCAAATGTTTTACTATTTGAACCCCTCGGTGAGGATCAAGAAGTGAATCTCCTCATCGTTAATTATCTATTAAAATCAAGAGGTTGCAAGACATCCTTCCTGGCTAAAGGTATTCAAATGAACGATCTGAAAATTTCTTACCCCATATTGCAACCACAACTTCTGATAACAACAGTTTCAGATCAAAATCCTAAAAACAAGGCCCAGGATTATTTGAACAGACTCAGCAATGAATTTCAAGAACTTCAAATCATTGCACTCTCTAAAAATTCTATGAAACATTTGTTGCTACCTGATAATGTTTACATTTTTGAAGACTTCAACGATGTGTATGAGTTTATAGACGAACTCAACTAATGCTGTAAATTTGTTTGTATAATTTGTATTTTTATTTAAAATTATACAAAAGCATGATTGATAGCTTCCTTCATTATTTACAATTTGAGAAAAGATATGCCGCGCATACACTGATCTCTTATAAAAATGATTTGGAACAGTTTCAAAGTTTCTTGTTGCAACAATATGATTTGTCTGACTTCTCTGAAGTTAAAAATACTTTGATCCGCTCCTGGGTGGTCTATCTTCTACAAGGGAAAGCTGCATCCAGTAGTATTCACAGGAAAATTTCTGCCTTAAAGTCATTTTATAAATTCTTAAGGCAGGAAAATAAATTAAAAATTAATCCGCTTGTAGGTGTGCATCTTCCCAAAAAAGGGGAAAGATTACCTCACTTCATTGAGGAAAATAAAATGGATCGTTTGCTAAGTGATATTCAATTTCCTGAGGGCTATGAAGGTGACAGGGATTATCTGCTGATTGATTTACTTTATTCAACAGGCATGCGTAGAAGTGAATTGATTTCACTTCAATGGAAAGATGTTGATTTTCATTCCCAAAGTATCAGAGTGATTGGCAAGGGATCCAAAATGCGCATCATCCCCTTACTCCCTCATATTATAGATCATTTAAAATCTTTTCGAGAGTCACAACTTGAGTTATTTCCCGAAGCCCACCCCATTTTTGTAATTACTACAGACAGAGGAGAACAGTTATATCCTAAATTTGTATACAATAAAGTTACACAATACCTTTCCACCGTAACAACAATGGGAAAAAAAAGTCCCCATGTCCTTAGACATAGTTTCGCAACACATTTATCAAACAAAGGAGCAGATTTAAATGCTATTAAAGATTTATTAGGTCATAGCAGCCTTGCCTCTACACAAGTGTATACGCATACCTCAATAGAAAATCTTAAAAAAGTATACGATGCTGCCCATCCAAAATCTAAAAAAAACAACAATGAATAGGCCTTTAGCAAACGAATATGCCGGTTATTATGGAAATTATATAAATCTGGTACCCGAAGGTAATATTATTGACCTGATGAAATCAATCCATATCCAGACCCAAGAAATGCTGCAGCAAATTCCACCTCATCTGGGCAATTACAGATATGAGGAAGGAAAATGGTCAATCAAGGAATTACTACAACATATGATTGACACGGAGAGAATTATGAATTACAGAGCTCTGCGTTTTGTAAGAAAGGATCAGGCTGAATTACACGGATTCGAACAGAATGATTATGTAAATGTTCAACAAGAAACTGAAAGATATCCACTCAGTGTTTTTATCGAAGATTGGGAAATCTTAAGAGAAAATACCATTCGACTTTTCAAAAGATTCAACGAGGAGGAATCACTTAGATCAGGAATTGCCAATCAGGTTACTTTTACTGTAAGGGCATTAGCCTATATTAATGTAGGGCATGAAATCCATCACATGAAAGTTTTAAGAGAAAGATATTTAAATCAGTAGATACCTATAAACTTGTTTCCTTTTGGATCAATCGAGGCTCTGAACATTCCCTTAGTGTTATATTCAAAGGAAATTTCGCCCCTTTTACTTACAGAAATTACACCACCCCTCCCATTGATTTTTTTAAGATCTTTTTTAATAAGTTCGGCACAAGCATCTTCTAATTTCATTTTTCCAAGATTCATGTAATTATGAATTTGATGGGCTGCTACAATCCGGATAAAATCTTCTCCTCTACCCGTACAAGAAACAGCACATGTTTTATTATTGGCATAGGTGCCCGCTCCAATTATGGGGGAATCCCCTATCCTATTATACTTTTTATTTGTTAAACCACCCGTTGAGGTTGCTGCAGCAAGATTCCCTCTCAAATCTACCGCAACGCATCCCACCGTACCATACTTTTCCTCTTCAGGGCTGGAATAAAGTTGACCTTGGTCGTTATCTAATTTCATCTTTTCAGAATCCTTGATCCGCAGTAATTCCTGATACCTTTTTTCTGTTCTGAAATAGTTGGGGTCTACTAGGGTTAAATTACATTGCTTTGCAAAGGTTTCAGCCCCTGAGCCGGACATGAAAATTATTTTAGAATGTTCCATCACACATTTGGCCAATAAAATTGGATTTTTTACTTTTTGAATTTGAGTAACAGCTCCACATTTTAAATTAGCTCCATCCATAATAGCTGCATCCATTTCTATGGTTTCCGCATTGGTGAAAACAGATCCCTTCCCTGCATTAAAGAGAGGTGAGTCCTCAAGAATAGCTACAACCTGAGCTACAACCTCAGTGGAGGCAAAACCTTTTTTTAATTGTTCATATCCAAAACTGATGGCACTGTCCATAATTGTCTGATAGGCAAGCTCATCTTCTTTGGTTAGGTTTCTATCCTTTATATTTCCTGCACCACCGTGAAGCGCAATGGCAATCACCTGTTCCTGCTGAGACTTTTTATCTTTAGATTGCCCCCAAGATAAACAGGATATAAAACTAAGAGCTACAATTAATAATGATCTCATTTTTATTTTTTATTAAGATATGCCAAACGAATTTCTATCGCTTTCTTGTGTGCCTGATAACCTTCGTGCTCTGCCAAAATCTCTGTAGTTTTTCCCAATTGATCTAATCCTTCTGGCGTCAATTGTTGATAGGTAATTTTTTTTGCAAAGGATTCCAACATAATTCCGCTAAACATTTTAGAGAACCCTCCCGTAGGAAGTGTATGATTTGGACCCGCAGCATATTTTCCTATAACTTCAGGTGAATAATTACCTAGAAAGATGGATGAGGCATTGTAAATTTCAGTAGCAAAGGCATTGCAATTTTTCAAACCAATAACCAAATGCTCAGGCGCATAATAATTCGCCATATCTCTTGCCTCTTCCTGTGTTTTTACTATAAATGACAAAGTATTTTCCAAAGATTGTTCAGCCACCGCCTTTCTAGGTAAATCTTTAATCAAATCAGTAAGACATTTTTGTACTTTTTTCAAATAATCTTCCTTGAATGTCACCAAAATCATTTTACTGTCAACTCCATGTTCTGCCTGAGATAGTAAATCGGCTGCAACAAAGGAAGCTGGCATTGTTTCATCTGCAACTATCATCAATTCGGAAGGTCCGGAAGGCATGTCAATTGCGATACCATCTTTAAATACCCATCTTTTGGCAGCAG
>CAZNNX010000049.1:0-19066 GCA_964574485.1 uncultured Saprospiraceae bacterium
GTACCTTTGCTTAAACCAACCGCACCTATTGTAGGTACTGGTCTTGAAGCAAAAGTAGCTGTAGATTCTAGAATGTTGATCAATGCTGAGAGAGATGGTATTGTAGAGTATGTCGACGCTAAAAAAATCATTATTAAATATGATAAGTCAGATGATGAGAAAAAAGTTTCATTTGACGACGAGCTAACTACATATGAACTCGTAAAATTCAGAAGAACGAACCAAAATACCTGTATTAATTTGAAACCTATCGTCACTAAGAATCAAAGGGTGGCTAAAGGACAAATTTTATGCGAAGGTTATGCCACAGACAATGGGGAGTTGGCCTTGGGTCAAAATATGAAAGTTGCTTTCATGCCCTGGAAAGGGTATAACTTTGAGGATGCCATAGTGATTTCTCAGAGAGTTGTAAGAGAAGATGTTTTCACTTCAATTCATATTGAGGAATTCGAATTGGATGTTCGCGATACTAAATTAGGTGAAGAAGAATTTACTAATGACATTCCTAATGTTAGTGAAGAAGCAACGAAAGATTTGGACGAAGAAGGAGTAATCAGAGTAGGTGCCTGGGTTCGTGATGGTGATATTTTAATTGGTAAGATTACTCCCAAAGGAGAATCTGATCCAACACCGGAAGAGAAATTGCTACGTGCTATCTTTGGTGATAAAGCCGGTGATGTAAAGGACGCATCTTTAAAGGTACCACCTTCTACAAAAGGAGTTATTGTGGATACTCGTTTATTCAAGAGAGCCAAAAAAGATAAAAATCAAAAGGCTAAGGATAAAAAATCCTTAGAGAAACTTGATAAGACTTATGAAAATTCGATCGATGAACTTACTGATACCTTAGTTTCTAAGTTGCAAGTGATTCTCGAAGGAAAATCATCACAAGGTGTCAAGAGTATTTTCAACGAATTACTAATTCCAAAAGGAGCTAAGTTTAATCAAAAGAACCTTAAAGAGATTGATTTTAATTCTGTTGACTACTTAGGTTGGACAGACGACGATCATCTCAATGGATTGGTGAGAAGGGTAATACACAATTACACTATAAAGGTGAATGAGGCAATCTCCGTATATAAAAGAGAAAAATTTGCCATCACTATTGGTGATGAATTACCTGCAGGTGTTCTTAAATTGGCAAAGGTTTACCTTGCTCAAAAAAGAAAATTACAGGTAGGTGATAAGTTGGCTGGTAGACATGGTAACAAAGGTATTGTGGCAAGAATTGTAAGAGATGAAGACATGCCATTCTTACCCGATGGAAAACCTATGGATATTGTATTAAATCCTCTAGGTGTACCTTCTCGTATGAATTTAGGTCAGATTTTTGAAACTGTACTTGGATGGGCAGGTGAGAAACTTGGAATGACCTTTGCTACACCTGTTTTTGATGAAGCTAGATTAGATGAGGTCGAAGCTTATGTTGAACGCGCAGAATTGCCAAGTTATGGGGAGATTTACTTATACGACGGTGAAACTGGTGATAGATTCCACCAAAAAGCTACTGTAGGCGTTATTTACATGATTAAATTATCACATATGGTTGATGATAAAATGCATGCAAGATCCATTGGTCCATATTCATTGATTACACAACAACCTTTGGGTGGTAAAGCCCAGTTTGGAGGTCAACGTTTTGGAGAAATGGAAGTTTGGGCTCTTGAGGCATTTGGTGCTTCTAATATCCTGCAAGAACTTTTAACTATTAAATCTGATGATATAGTTGGAAGAGCTAAGGCTTATGAAGCAATTGTCAAGGGAGATAATTTACCTCCGGCAGGAATCCCTGAATCATTCAACGTTTTGGTTCACGAGTTAAGAGGTTTAGCACTTGATGTTAAATTTGAATAAAACATTTACCAGTCTCAAATTTTTGGGACTGGTTTTTTTTCATTACATAAAAAACAAAGATCTGTATGTCATTAAGAAGAACAAGTACAAACAAGATCAAAAATAATTTCGATACAATTACATTAAGTTTAGCTTCGCCCGACTCTATATTAAGTAGATCATTTGGTGAAGTTCTAAAGCCTGAAACAATAAACTACAGGTCTTATAAACCTGAGCGTGATGGTTTGTTCTGCGAAAGGATTTTTGGTCCGGTGAAAGACTATGAATGTTTTTGTGGAAAATATAAAAGAATAAGATACAAAGGTATTGTATGCGACAGATGTGGTGTTGAAGTGACTGAAAAGAAAGTACGAAGAGAAAGAATGGGACACATCAAATTAGTTGTTCCAATAGTTCATATTTGGTACTTTAAATCTTTACCCAACAAAATAGGTTATTTACTTGGTTTTTCCAGTAAGAAACTTGAATCTATTGTTTACTACGAAAGATATGTAGTTATACAACCAGGTATCTATGGTGAAAGATCAAATTTAATTGGTAGTTCTGAAAGAGATTTGTTGACGGAGGAAGAATATCTCAATATTCTTGACACCTTACCGCGTGAGAATCAAATGCTTCCAGACGATGATCCCAATAAGTTTGTAGCTAAGATGGGAGCTGAAGCAGTTAGAGATTTATTACAAAGAATCGAACTTGACAGTTTATCAAACGAGCTAAGAGACAGAGCTGCGAAAGAAGGATCTCAACAGAGAAAATTAGAGGCTTTGAAAAGATTGAGAGTTGTTGAAGCATTCAGAGAAGGCCAGAAAACTATGGAAAATAATCCAGAGTGGATGGTTGTCGATTATCTACCTGTGATTCCACCAGAGTTAAGACCTCTGGTTCCTTTAGATGGAGGTAGGTTTGCTAGTTCAGATCTTAATGATTTATATCGTAGAGTTATCATCAGAAATAACCGTTTGAAGAGATTATTAGAAATTAAGGCTCCTGAAGTTATCTTAAGAAATGAGAAAAGAATGCTTCAAGAGGCTGTAGATTCTTTATTTGATAATTCAAGAAAATCTAATGCAGTAAAAGCTGAGGGTGGCAGAGCGTTAAAATCCTTAAGTGATGTTCTCAAAGGTAAGCAAGGTCGTTTCCGTCAGAATTTATTAGGAAAAAGGGTAGATTACTCAGGCCGTTCCGTAATTGTTGTGGGGCCTACAATGAAGCTACATGAGTGTGGTATTCCCAAGAATATGGCTGCTGAGTTATTCAAACCCTTTGTTATTAGAAAGCTAATTGAAAGAGGTATTGTTAAGACTGTAAAATCAGCCAAAAAGTTAGTCGATCGTAAGGATCCTATCATCTGGGATATTTTAGAAAATGTTCTGAAAGGTCATCCTGTGATGTTAAACAGAGCTCCAACGCTTCACAGACTATCCATACAGGCTTTTCAACCTAAATTAATTGAAGGAAAGGCGATTCAGTTACACCCATTGGTTTGTACTGCATTTAATGCTGACTTTGACGGTGACCAAATGGCTGTGCATGTTCCTTTAAGTAACCAATCAATTCTTGAGGCTCAGATTTTGATGTTGTCTTCACACAACATGTTAAATCCTCAAAATGGGACTCCTATTACACTCCCTTCACAGGACATGGTTCTTGGTTTGTATTACATTACGAAAGGTAAAAGAACAGAAGGAGACGTAATAGTAAAAGGTGAAGGAAGAAAGTTTTATTCTCCTGAAGAGGTGATCATTGCTTACAATGAAAAACAGGTAGACTTACATGCCTACATTACTGTTAGAGTACAGCAGCCCAAATCTGACGGATCTTTTGAAACTAAGAGAATTGAAACAACAGTGGGTAGAGTAATCTTCAATCAGGTTGTTCCAAAATCTTTACCTTATATTGATGAATTACTTTCAAAGAAAAATTTGAAGCAGGTAATAGCATACATATTAAAGGAAACAAATTTTCCTACTGCAGCAAAGTTTTTAGATGATATCAAAGATTTAGGTTTTTATTGGGCCTATAGAGGTGGATTGTCATTTAACTTAAGTGATCTACTTAATCCAACAACCAGAGAACAAACCCTAACGGAAGCGAATACTGCAGTTGATGAAATCTGGGATAACTACAACATGGGTCTAATTACCAATAACGAGAGATATAATCAGATCATTGACGAATGGACACAGGCAGACAATAAAGTTACTGCAACTTTAATGAAGGAATTGGCAACACACAAACAAGGTTTCAATTCTGTTTACATGATGTTGGATTCAGGGGCAAGGGGTTCCAAGCAACAAATCAAACAGCTTTGTGGTATCAGAGGTTTGATGGCAAAACCAAGAAAGTCTGGTGATACAGGTGGAGCCATTATCGAAAATCCGATTCTTTCCAACTTCGTGAATGGACTATCCGTTTTGGAATACTTTATTTCAACACACGGTGCGAGAAAAGGTTTGGCAGATACTGCTTTGAAAACAGCCGATGCCGGTTATCTTACTCGTAGGTTGGTAGACGTTGCTCAGGATGTTGTTATAAATATTTATGACTGTAATACTTTGAGGGGAGTTAAAGTAACTGCTTTCATTGAAAACGATAAAATTGTACAACCAATTTCGGAAAGAATAGAAGGTAGATTCCCTATTGATGATATAGTTCATCCTGAAACCGAAGATGTTTTGGTTTATGCCTCAGAAATTATTACTCCGGAGAAGGCAATGCTTATTGAAAATGCAGGCATAGAAGAAGTTGAAGTACGTTCTGTGCTAACCTGTGAAGCAAAACAAGGCGTTTGTTCTATGTGCTATGGTAAAAATCCAGCAAGTGGTCGTATGACAGAAACTGGTGATGCCGTAGGTATCATTGCAGCGCAATCCATCGGTGAACCTGGTACACAGCTTACTTTGAGAACCTTCCACGTAGGGGGTGTGGCTTCATATACAGCGGAGGAATCTGAAATCAAAACCAAATATGACGGTAAAATAGAATTTGATGGTGTCAAAACTGTTTTATATTTTGACAAGGATAAAAACAAAAATATACCTATTGTCATCTCAAGAACCGGTGAATTGAGAGTAATCGATCCCAAAGACAACAGAGTTTTATCTAATGCATATCTGATTTATGGATCTACCCTACATGTGCAAGAAGGAGATAATGTTAAAAAAGGTGATTTGATTGCGGAATGGGATGCTTACAATGCCTCTATTATAAATGAATTTGATGGTTATATCAAATATGAGAATGTAGAGGAAGGTATCACCTACCGAGTAGAAAGAGATGAGCAGACAGGTCACGAACAGAAGGTAATTATCGAATCTAAAAACAAGAGAAAGGTTCCTTCGTTGAAAATTGTTAGTTTTGATGGTGAAGAATTAAGAAACTATTCAATTCCAGTAGGTTCTTATCTATTAGTGAATGATGAAGAAGAGGTAAAACAAGGACATACTTTAGTTAAAATACCTAGAACCATGGGTAAAATTCAGGATATCACAGGGGGTCTTCCTCGTGTAACTGAATTATTTGAGGCCAGAAGACCTTCTAATCCTGCTGTTGTAGCAGAAATTGATGGTATTATCTCTCTAGGTAAAATCAAAAGAGGAAACCGTGAAGTTATTGTAACACCTAAAGATGGCAAGGAGAAGAAATATTTAGTAGGTCTTTCCAAGCATATTCTCGTTCAGGAAGGTGATTTTGTAAGAGCCGGAACTTCTCTTTCTAATGGTTCTATTGCTCCTCATGATATTCTTTCAATCAAAGGACCTAATGCTGTACAACAGCATGTTATCGACGGGATTCAAGAAGTTTATCGTGCTCAGGGTATTACCATTAATGATAAACACATTGAAGTAATTGTCAGACAAATGATGCGTAAGGTTCAGATTGTAGACAGAGGTGATACCAAATTCCTAGAAAAAGAAGCTGTTAACAAAATTCATTTCCAAGAGGAGAATGATAGAATCTTTGATAAGTTATTGATCAAAGACGCTGGAGATTCTACAAAATATGCCGCTGGACAATTTGTTACTGAAAGACAGTTTAGAGATGAGAATTCTTCCTTGAGGAGAAGTGATAAAAAATTGATGGATGCAGTTCAGGCGAGACCTGCTACTTCAAGACCGATACTTCAAGGTATAACTAAGGCATCTTTAGGAACTGAAAGTTGGATTTCTGCCGCTTCATTCCAGGAAACAACCAAGGTGTTAAGTACTGCAGCGATTACAGCTTTAACAGATACTTTGTCCGGACTAAAAGAAAATGTTATTGTAGGAAAAAGAATTCCTGCAGGAACAGGTATGAGACAATTTGATGTCATCAGTCATGCAGATGATAATTTTGAAGATGAAGATTTCTCTAACGAGAATGTATAAAAAAAAGGCTCAGTTAACTGAGCCTTTTTTTTTAATCAAAGAAAAAGAAGAAAAACAAGGCTGCATCCCTTTTTCTTACTCCTTCATAATATCCTTTTGTTGATCTTGAACTTTGCAGGACTCTTCCATCCTCAACATAACCCAATGTTGATCTGGATGAATTTAGTACCCGGTCATCTTCTATATATCCGATGGTTGATCTGGAACCATTCATTACCCTGCCATCTTCTATGTATCCGAGTGTAGATCTAGAGGCGTTCATGATACGATTGTCTTCAATATATCCGATGGTGGATCTTGAACTATTCATGACTCTTCCGTTTTCGATATAACCTACAGTGGATCTTGAACTGTTTAAAAGCCTTTGTCCAAATAATTGCGCGCCAAATAAAATAGCGATGCAACTTAGAATAATTTTCTTCATTTATAATTGATTTTAAAGTGTTTAAGCTTGTCCGGTTGGACCTCCGAATCCCATGGGATAAGGTGCAATTCCCTGGTCAATATCTTGTATTGGACCAAAACTATCCTCATATTTTTTTAAGTTGTCTCTGAGTGCAATCATCAATCGCTTGGCATGTTGGGGGGTTAAAATCATTCTGGATTTTACCTTGGCCTGCGCAACATTGGGCATCATTCTGATAAAATCGATAATAAATTCAGAATGAGAGTGGGTTATTATGGCTAGATTGGCATAGATACCCTCAGCTATCTCTTCCGGTAATTCAACATTAATTTCATTCGGCTTCATTTCTTGCATAATATTTGTAATTTTAATAAAATTCTATTTCGTCCTAAATTTCATAATAATTAATTAGAATTTTTAAAAATTAGATGTCAAAAAAGATAATTGTTGGGGTAGATCCGGGAACCAATATTTTGGGATACGCATTTATGCAAATTTCAGAAAAAAAACCAAAACTTATCAGCATGGGAGTTTTAGACATGAGGAAGTTGGACGGGCCTACCGATAAATTATTTTTTATTTATGCAGAATTGCAAAAATTGTGTAAAATATACGAACCGAGTCAGGCATCTATTGAAGCTCCCTTCTATGGAAAAGATATTCAAGCCATGTTGAAACTTGGTAGGGCACAAGGGGCTGCCATGACAGCACTTGCCTCCTTAGGTATAGAGGTTACAGAATATAGTCCTCGATCAATAAAAAAATCTGTAACTGGAAATGGTAACGCATCCAAAGAGCAAATTGCAGCTATGTTGCCACATCTTATAGAGGGAGATTTTCACCATAAATTTATGGATGCTACCGATGCCGTAGGCGTTGCTTACTGTCATTATATTCAATCTGGCTCAGTTTTTGGGTTACAAACTAAAAAATATGGAGGTTGGACTGATTATTTAAAGAATAACCCGGAAAAGAAATTGTAATTGCATGGGAATAGAAATAGAGAGAAAATTTTTGCCCAAACCAGATTTTGAACTATCAGATATATCTTTTTTTAAGGTTCAAGAAATCAAACAAGCCTATTTATCAACTGATAAAAATCTGACAATTCGAGTAAGATTAAAGGATGCGAAGGCTTTTATTACAATAAAGGGAATAAATAAAGGCTGGAAACGTTCTGAATATGAGTACGAAATTCCCTATTCTGAAGGAATTGAATTGATGGAGATGTCATCTTTGCGCATTGAAAAAAAAAGATACTTGTATTTAGAAAACAGCAAAATATGGGAAATAGATATTTTTGAAGGAAACCTTGCAGGCTTGGTTTTAGTTGAAGTTGAGATGGAGTCAGAAAATGAGGATGTTTTGATACCCTCTTGGGTAGGGAAAGAAGTGTCAGAAGATATTAGATTTACAAATAGTTATTTAGCAGCCCATGGATATGAGAAAGAAAATTAGTTTGTTGATTCTGATCCTAAGTTCATGTTTGTCTATTCATAGTCAATCATTTCTTACCACTAAGACAATAAACGAATCTTTAAAAAAACAATTCAACAAGGCATATGCACTTTTTGAACAGCAAGCATATGAGTATGCTTTGGTTGATTTGAATAAGATCACTAAGAAAGAGCCACGTTTTATCAATGCTTTGATGGTTTCGGCGGATTGTCACATTAATTTGAGACAATATAATTTAGCTGTGGAAAAGTTAAAAAAAGTTGTTGAATTGGCACCGGAATATGATGGTGGCGTTTACTATACATTAGGGGGTATTGCAATGGAACAGGAGCAGTATAATGAGGCGAGAGTATATCTTGAAAAATATTTGACCTTTCCAACTAAGAACGAAAATAGAGTATTAAGAGCAAAAAAAATGGTTGAGGATGCTAAATTTAGACCCGAAGCATTGAGATATCCGGTACCTTTTGAACCTAAAAATATGGGAAGTTCCATCAATTCTCCACATAGGGAATATTTTCCTTCAGTTACTGCGGATGAAAACACAATGGTTTTTACCAGACAATTTGGAATGGGTCAATCTGCTCAAGAAGATCTGTACCGGTCTCTAAAGAAAAATGGGGAATGGACCATTGCTGAACCCTTGCCACATGTCAATACAAACGAGAATGAAGCTGCCCAATCCATTTCTGCAGATGGTAAGTTTTTAGTTTTTACAGTTTGTAATCGTCCCGGAGATTATGGCAGTTGTGACTTGTATTTTTCAGAGAGAATAGAAGGTCGTTGGACCACACCTAAAAATATGGGGGCAGAAATAAATTCAGAGGGTTGGGAATCTCAACCCTCCATTGGGCCTAATGGAAATATTTTGTACTTTACAAGAGGTGGAAGCAGAGGACAAGGGAATAAAAACCTCATGTACTCTGTAAAACAAACAAATGGGTTATGGTCAAAACCACAACCTTTGAGTGAATTAAATACAGCCTATGATGATAGTGGTCCCTGCATACATCCGGATGGTAAAACCCTATATTTTGCTTCTTCTGGTCACCCCGGGATGGGGGGGCTAGATTTATTTGTCAGTAGAAAACAAAGTAATGGAATATGGTCGAAACCTGTTAATCTGGGATATCCTATCAATAGTTCTAAAAATGAAGAGGCTTTAGCTGTCTCTTTATCGGGAGATTTGGCCTTTATAGCTTCAGACAGGGAAGGAGGCTACGGATCCTTAGATATTTATTCCTTTCAGATGCCATCATCAGTCAAACCTTTGAAAGCAACCTATGTGAAAGGAATTGTTTTTGATGCAGTTACGAAAGATGTTTTACCCAATACCTCTGTTGAATTATATGATTTAAGTATATCACAAATGGCAGTGAATACAGTTACAGATTCGGATGGCGAATTTCTTTTATGTTTACCAGCAAATACAGAATATAGTTTACACACGAATAGAGCTGAATATTTATTTTACTCAGATCATTTTGAACTTTCTGATTCAAATAATTTTTTGAAGCCATTTGTTAAAGAAATTCCTCTGTATCGATCTAAAAATAAAACAAATTCAAAAGATTCTCCTGTGACGGAACCTATTATTCTGAAAAATGTATTTTTTAGTACCAACTCTGCTGAACTACTACCAAAGTCCGAACCTGAGCTTAACTTATTACTAGAGATGTTACAACAAAACACACAATTAATAATTTGTATCAATGGTCATACTGATAATGTAGGCACCGTAGAAAAAAATCTAATACTATCTGAAAAAAGGGCAGAATCGGTAAAGAATTATCTAATATCCAAGGGTGTTTCACCTGATAGATTAGAATCAAAGGGATATGGAGAAACCAAGCCAATTTCAACAAATCAGACGGAAGAAGGAAGGCAATTGAACAGAAGAACTGAATTTTTTATCTTATCGTCATGATTTAGTCGGAAAAATAGTTGCATTAAGATAAGTCTTTTTATTTTTCATGGTCCAATGCTTATCTTGTAGTATAATTTGTTTCATGCGGATTTTAATTTTTTTTAGAATATTATCGGAAAGTGTGGTAATTGCCATACAGCAATTACTGTCAAATAAGTTAAGAACCTTTCTTTCTCTACTGGGTATTGTAATTGGCATTTGGTGTGTCATTATGGTTTTAAGTGCGGTTAATTCTTTAGAATATAGTATTCGTAAGAGTTTTCAAAAACTTGGGAATAATGTGATTTACATCAGTACTATGCCTTGGGGAGAAGATCCTAGGGAGAATTTTTGGAAGTATATGAGAAGGCCTGAAGCATCTCTACAGGATTATAAAGCCTTGAAGAAATTTTCTAAAAGTGCTGCTTTGGTATCTTTTGCAACCTTTATAGGAAATCAAACGGTAGAATCTGCAACAGGAAATGCAGAAGGTGTTTTTTTCTTAGGCTGTACAGAAGATTATAAAGAAATGTTTGGCCTGAGTTTTCAAATAGGCAGGTATTTTACTCCTTCAGAATTTTATTATGGAACAAATGATGTAATCATAGGCTATGAAGTTTACAAAACCCTTTTTCAAGAAGGGACAGATCCCTCAGGTAAAATTATCAAAGCCAAAGGACAAAGATTAAGAGTAATAGGTGTATTAAAAAAGGAAGGAAAAGATTTAATTAATCCTATCAACTTTGATAATGTAGCTATAATACCTCATAACACAGCCAGGAAGTATGTCAATATTAATAATTCTGAGTTTAATAGGGGTAGAACCTCTATATCTGTAAAAGCCAGGCAAGATGTTTCACTAGCTCAATTGGATAATGAAATTACAGGAATTTTAAGGGCAAATCGAAAACTCAAACCCAAAGAGGAGAGCAATTTTGCACTGAATACACTTTCCATCATTTCAAATTTATTGGGTAGTGTTTTTGGAGTAATTAACCTTGCAGGTCTATTTATTGGTGGCTTTGCTATTTTTGTAGGTATGTTCAGTGTTGCGAATATTATGTTTGTATCTGTAAAGGAAAGAACAAATATAATAGGAGTAAAAAAAGCACTGGGTGCTCAAAAGTATGTCATACTTATTGAATTTTTGGTAGAGGCCATAGTACTTTGTTTAATTGGGGGCCTCATCGGATTGTTATTTGTTTATTTGGGTGCGGTGGCTGCAACCTATTTCTTTGAGTTTGAAATTTTCCTTTCCTCTAAAAATATTATCTTGGGTATCGTTTTAGCTTTAATATCAGGCATTGTTGCTGGTTTGATTCCAGCTATTACCGCCGCAAACATGGAACCAGTTGAAGCTATGAGAAGTAAATAGTATCATATGAAAAATTGTATTCTTTTATTCACCTTATGTTTATTTTTTCAAGTAAGAGCGCAGGAGAAGTTCCCTTCCTTGCAAGCTTTGAAGTTTAGAAATATTGGTCCGGCTACTCATTCAGGTAGAATTTCTGATATTGCGGTACATCCCTCCAAGCCTTTTGAATATTATTTGGCTATAGCATCCGGTGGTGTTTGGAAAACTACCAATGCTGGAAATACTTTTAGTCCTGTTTTTGATCAGGAAGGTTCTTATTCTGTTGGTTGTGTTTGTATTTCACCTCATAATCCAAATGAAGTCTGGGTGGGAACCGGTGAAAATAACAACCAGAGGTCGGTAGCTTATGGTGATGGCGTTTACAGATCACTCGATGGCGGGAAAACATGGCGCAATATGGGATTGAAAATGTCTGAGCATATTGGTATGATCAAATTTGATCCTAAATCAGAAAATATTATTTATGTTGCCGCTTATGGTCCGCTTTGGAAAGAAGGAGGAGAAAGAGGTTTATATAAAACTGAAGATGGCGGACAAACATGGAACAGAATTTTACATGTCGATGATCAAACAGGTATTAGCGAAGTACATCTGGATCCTAGAAATCCCCAACATATATACGCAGTGAGTCATCAAAGAAGAAGGCATGTTTTTACTTATATAGGAGGCGGCCCAGGTTCAGGTATTCATAAATCAGAAGATGGGGGTAAAACCTGGGTGAAATTAGATAAAGGCCTTCCTAAAGGTGATTATGTAGGTAGAATTGGCTTGGCCATACCTTCTGCGCAACCTGATTGGGTGTATGCAATCGTAGAAAGTTCGGGAGATGATCAAGGTTTTTACAGAAGTAAAGATCGCGGAAAAAGTTGGGAGAAAAGAAGTAGCTATGCTACAAGTGGGAATTATTATCAGGAAATTTTTTGTGATCCCATCGATCCGGAAAAAGTCTTTTCAATGGATACCTGGCTTCATCATACTGAAGATGGAGGAAAGACCTTTGTCATGACTGGCGAAAAAAGTAAACATGTTGATAATCATGCTATCTGGATTGACCCCAGAGATACCAGACATTGGTTGGTGGGCTGTGACGGCGGGCTGTATGAAACATGGGATCATGCAGAAAACTGGCATTTTAAAACGAACCTACCCATAACACAGTTTTACAAGGTAGCCACAGATAACAGTCTTCCTTTTTACCAAATTTACGGAGGTACTCAAGATAACAATAGTATGGGAGGGCCATCCAGAACCACAAATGCCTCTGGTATTGTAAACAGTGATTGGTTTATCACACAGGGAGGCGATGGATTCGAATCACAAGTAGATCCTATGAATCCAGATATTATTTATGCTCAGGCTCAATATGGCTGGTTAACCAGATATGATAAAAAAAGTGGGGAAAGAGTAGGAATTAAACCCATGGAAAAAGTGGGGGAGGATCCTTACCGATGGAATTGGGATGCTCCTTTGTTAATCAGCAACCACCAAAGCAATAAAATATATTTTTGTGCTCAAAAAGTTTTTGTTTCCACAAATAAAGGGGATGACTGGACAGCCATTTCACCGGATTTAACTCGACAAATCAACAGAGATACCATTCCAGTTATGGGTAAGGTCTGGAGTATGGATGCCGTCATGAAAAATAAAAGCACTTCTGTTTATGGGAATATTGTAGCTTTCGACGAGTCTCCCCAAAATCAAAATCTACTTTATGTTGGTACAGACGATGGATTAATTCAGGTTACTGAGAATGGTGGGAAAGACTGGCGAAAAATTGAATCTTGGAAAAACTTGCCCCCTATGACCTATGTTAACGCCATAGTTGCCTCACAACATGAAGAATCCGTTGTTTATGCTGTTTTCAACAACCACAAAAACGGAGATTTTAAACCTTACATTTACAAGAGTGCAGACAAAGGGAAGAACTGGGCAATGATTCAGGGAAATCTTCCGGAAAGGGGCACTGTTTATGATATTGCAGAAGACCACATTGATCCAAATCTCTTATTTGTGGGAACTGAATTTGGACTTTATTTTACCAAGGATGGAGGGAAAAACTGGCACCCTTTGAAATCCGGATTACCAACAATTGCAGTAAAAGATATTGAAATTCAAAAAAGAGAGAATGATCTGGTCTTGGCTACTTTTGGAAGAGGTTTTTATGTTTTGGATGATTATAGTCCTTTGAGAGGAATAAATGATAAATTACTGCAATCTAATTTCCATCAGTTTGATATCAAAACAGCATGGATGTTTCAGGAATCCACTCCTTTGGGTTTAACAGAAAAGGCAAATCAGGGAGAATCCTATTATACTGCTGAGAATCCGACCTATGGTGTCGTTTTTACCTATTATTTTCAAGACAGTACTTTTACAAGCTTAAAAGAGCAGAGAAAAAAGAGAGAGGCTGAATTGATGAAATCAAATAAAGCAGTTCCCTATCCCAATTTAGAAGATCTTCATAAGGAAGATTGGGAGAATACACCTTACTTAATTTACGAAATAACAGATGAGAAAGGGAATACAGTAAGAAAAATTAAAACAAAACCCAGTACAGGTTTAAATAGAGTAAATTGGGATTTTAGGTACGAATCTTTGGTTCCTGTTCAATTAAATCAAGGCAAGCCAGGCAGATATGAAGGCAAAACTTCAGGACCAATGGCGATCCCGGGCTCTTATTTTGTTCAATTTTTTAAAGTACAACAGGGTAAGGTAACTGAGTTGGGACCTAAAAAATCTTTTCAGATCAAGTCTTTAAAGAATGCAAGTTTGGAATCAAAGGACAGATCACTAGTTTTTCTGTTTAGTGAGAAAATGAATAAGATGAGAAGAGCAATCAGGGCAGCCTCTGAGTTTTATCAGAATTACGGACAAAGAATCAAATTGGTTCAAAAGGCCATCATAGAGACACCCAACGCCAGTCTTTCCCTGTTAGAGAAAATGGATCAATTGTCAATGAAATGGAAGACTTTGGGAATTGTATTGTACGGAGATGGTAGCTTGTCTTCAAGAGAATTTCCTTTTACTCCGGGATTGATTACCAGGGTAGAAACAACAATGGATAATTTTTGGGATGCCAGTTCTGATTTGCCAAACTCTGCTACCCAACAATACGAAGCTTCTGCTACAATATTCGAATCATGGTTGCAAGATTTGAAATCATTGGAAAGCGAATTGCTTGCGGCGGAAAAAATACTGTTTGGTTTGGGGGCACCCTATACTTCAGGAAGTCCTTACCTGCCCGACTGGAAAAAAGAATAAGGCTTAGTTGGTCAATTTGTAACTCTCTTTATTTTTTTTAGCTTTTGTCAATATATTTATATAACTTAGTGGATTATTAGATTCTTCGTAGCTGAGCTAAATGGCAAAAAATAACAAAAAATCTTTTTCTGACGATCTTTCCAATATCTTTGAATATACTATCAATGAGGATAACAAGAAAGATAAAACAGATTTCCTTTCTGGTTCAGAAAAGGTGAAGGGAAATGTTGCCGTAGCTGATGAAAATAAAGAAAACCAGGAAAAAAGAAAGGTACAAAGAAAATCCTTTTCCGATGGTTTGGAATCCTTCTTCAAGGAAAGCATAGAAGATATGTTGGGTGATCAAGGCACTGTTACAGAAATAAAACAAGGTTTAATTAAAAAAGGATCACAAAAGGCAGTTGGTATCGATGTGATTATTCAAAGAACCCTGACGAAAACTCAGGAAGCTGATGATGAAATCTTTGAAAAATTCCCTAAGACTAAACGAATTACTTTTGTTTTGGATACCGAAAAAGTAGAACATTTAAAGAATATTGCCAGAAATGAGAAAAAACATATGAGACAGATTATCTCTTCTCTTGTTGATTCTTTTTTAAATACAGGAAAAATCTAGCCCTTGAATTGAGGTATGGTTGATTTTTCTTTTTTTCTCTTTCTTCCTTCTAAAACCCATAGTATTGGAACTTTCTCTGTTTGCTGAAACAGATACAATTGTTTCCACTCATGGAAAATTACCTTGAATCTTAGACTCTCATATTTATTTTGGCAATAAAAAATGCTATCTGATTCCATTTGCCAATGATATAGTTTGTTATTTTTTCCTGTTTTGATGTAACAGATATTTTCTACCGCACTATTTTGTTGGATTTGCTCTTCCAAAAATCTGAATCTAATTTCACCGCTTATTTGTTTTAGGTTTATCATTTTTCCATTTTTTAGAATAAAAGATGAATACCAATCCCATTTTTTTAATAGACTTTCTCTCTGTTCCAATTCCATAGGATCTGAAATGCAAAAGCTATCTTTGGTGATAAGATTTTGTGCTGAAGAAAAATTCAAAAAGAACAGAAGCCATATGTAAAGTACAGCAAACCTTATTTGATTAGTCTCCATGTTGCCTTTTCACTTTGAAGAATCAAAACAGAATCATTAAGTGTTTTTATTTGACATGGAGGAAGTTTTTTGTCAGAAATAAAAAAAATGGAGTCCTTTTTTAATTCGTATTGTACAAATTCTTCATGCGGTGGTGTTTTATATCTTTTGTACCTTTTACCTTCTTTTGTGAATTCATATGTGGGGTAACCAAGTGCTTCTCCGCTAGCTTTCATACCATTTCCGGTTTCTATGTAATCAACATTCCAGATCTTGTACAGATACGCATAAGATTTTTTTGTTACTGTCTGGGAGCTTAGATTCCTGGCACAGGATGTAAAGAAAATTATAGCTGAGGCAAAGAGAAAGTAAGGCTTCATAAAGTTTTTTATAAAAGTAAAAAAACCTAAGTTCGTAATGTAATTTTAGTTGATTTAACTTCTTTATTAAACCATAATTTGGTTTCATCAAAATGGGGAGCTGCAAGTAAGAGTCCGGGATTTTTGGTAAAACCAAAGGGCTCAAGTGGGTACCCCACAAAATTCTTATCCAATTTTTGATTGTTATTCAGGTCATGAAAAATAGCGATAGATACCCATCCATATGGTATATTAGGGCAATAAAGGTCTAGGGAACTGCTTTTTACCTCTTGAATTTTTGTAAAAAAAGCTTTGCTGGGATTTCCAAAATCTTTTGCATGCAGATACAATGCTAAATAAATCTTACCTTTGGCCTCTTTTATATGTTCGATTTGAATCCGAAGAGTACCTGATTCTTTATTTTGTGCACTTAATTGATGCATTTCAATTACAAGAAATAAAAAAATCAGAATATAGCTTAGGTTGGGTATTTTTGAAAGTTTCATATGATATAAAACGACATGAGGTACAAATGGTTTATTCTTAGTTGCTTCTATTTTATCTTTTATTCCTGTGGTAATGAAAATAAAGTAATTTCTTTAGAAAAAAAACAAGAAATTGAAGAATTAGATAGTCTGGTTTATTTTGATATCAACTTTGTGGGTGATATCATGCAACATATTGTTCAGGTCAATGCGGCTCGTGTTGATCAAGACATTTACAATTATGAACCCTGTTTTCGTTTTGTGAAAGGAATTTTATCAGCGGATGATTTAACTGTGGGTAATTTAGAACTTACATTGAATGGGTTGGGACCCTTTAGTGGATTTCCTTTTTTTAAATCTCCTGATACCTTAGCTTGGTTTTTGAAGGAAGCAGGATTTGATTTGATCCTTACTGCGAATAATCACAGTAATGACAATGGTTATTTTGGAATAAGCCATACGTTGGAAGTTTTAGAAAAATTTAAAATCAAATCGACTGGAACGTTTAGAGACTCTTCTGAGAGATTGAAGTCTTATCCTCTTTTACTCAGCTTACAGAAAAAAAACCAATCCTTACAACTCGCAATTTTGAATTGTACTTTTAGCACAAATGGAATTCCAACCACAAAACCTGCCATTGTGAATGGGATAGATACCAATCAGATTCTTTCAGATTTGAAAGCGGCTCAAAACAAAGGTGCCGAATTTATTGTCATGTGCATTCATTGGGGAAATGAATACGCACTAACCCCTTCTGGCGAACAAAGGAAAATTGCCAGATGGTTGATTGATCATGGAATTGATCTTATCGTGGGGGCTCATCCACATGTGATACAAAATATTGAAATAGATAGCATTGAACTAAATGCTAAGAAAAAAAAGGTTCCTGTATTTTATTCATTGGGTAACTTTGTATCCAATCAACAGGATGAACATACAAATTTTGGATTGATCGCAGGGGTTAGAATTTTTAGAAATAAGCAGAATGCACAAGTTGGCATTCATGATTTATATTATATTCCTGTTTTCAGGTACATTCGGAAACATCTTAAGAAATCTTATCATGTTTTACCAATTTCAGCAACTTTATCAGATACAGCTTTGGTGCAACAATTGTCCGCTACAGATTACCAGACGATTAAAAGCGGATATGATGCATTGAACAAAAGGATAGGCAATCAGGTTTTTGAAAAAAAGTTCAACTTTTCAGACCATACGAAAAAAATCAGAAGAGATTTTAACCCGTAATTCATTATTTTGATGTCAAATGTAATTTTTTTGCTTAAATTTTTGTCAATATGTTGTTAATATTCTAATTTTATAGAATTATTGAGACTCAAAAATACAGCAGATACCTATGAATAGTGTGGTCACGCAAAGGTTCATTAATTGTCACAACAAACTGAAAAAAGAATTAAGGGTAAAATCCAGCAGGCAATTTGCGATGCATCTGGAATACCTTCCTCAAAGTTTAAGTGAGATATTAAAAAATAGGAGAGATGTAACAATTGAGCTGCTGAGAAAGGCCATTGAGGTGTATCAGATGAATCCTGTTTATTTATTTACAGGGGAAGGGCCTTTGTTCATGAAGGAAGAAGAGTACAAAAATTTTAAGTTACTTACGATTGTAACAGATTCATCCAATGATGAAAAAATTGTTCACGTACCTATACCTGCTCAGGCGGGCTATGCTTCAGAGTCAAATGATCCAATTTTTGTTCAGGATTTACCCACCTATTCCTTACCCGACTATAAATATAAAGTAGGAACCCATCGATCTTTTGACGTGGCGGGAGATAGCATGGAGCCCACCTTGTTTGAGGGAGATAAGGTTGTTTGTAGTTATCTTGAACCCAGTCTTTGGGAAAGTTCTATCAAGGATAGTTATGTTTATGTAATTGTGACAAGGGGTGATGTGCTTGTAAAAAGAGTACATAACAAAATCAGAGAGGATAAAACCTTGCTTTTGATTTCTGATAATCCGTATTATGATCCTTATATTACCAGAATCAGTGATATTAAAGAAATATGGTATGTTAGAGCTAAGATAAGTCCATTTTTGCCCTCTCCATCCAGTGTGAAAAATAATATTAAGGATGAAATGGATCAATTGAGAAATACAATTCAAAATCAATCAAGTATCATTGAAAATTTGTATAAAACGATTGATGCCCTGGTAAACGGAAAAAAATAATTCCAAAATCCTATCTTTTCACCTGAATCAAGCAATCCTTTTCTTATATTTGCCTTCCGTAACAAAGTAAACTAAAAATGACAAAATATATCTTTGTAACGGGTGGGGTCAGTTCTTCCTTAGGGAAAGGAATCATTGCAGCCTCTTTGGGCAAATTATTAAAAGCAAGGGGCTTTTCAGTTACTATTCAAAAATTAGATCCTTATATAAATGTTGATCCAGGAACATTAAATCCATACGAACATGGAGAATGTTATGTAACAGAAGATGGAGCAGAAACCGATCTGGATCTGGGTCATTATGAAC
>CAZNNX010000050.1:0-7356 GCA_964574485.1 uncultured Saprospiraceae bacterium
GGCCTGAGAACCAGGTATGTAATATCCTCCCACATTTGAGCCTAGTGGTCCGGCAGTTCCTGTATTTCCGCTTGCTCCATTCAGACCATTAGCTCCATCAGTTCCATCACCACCCGTTGTACCTTCAGCACCGGGATTTCCGGTACCATTATTTGCACCTTGAGATGCAGAACCTCCTCCAGCTGAACCAGCAACGGCATTGTTTCCACCTGAAAATCCACCGCCTTTTCCTCCGGCGCCACCACCACCACCATTTCTGCCAGTTCCTGCGGCTCCCGGATTATTATTTGAGGTACTACTATTAGCAGCTCCACCAGCTACACCTACAGCTCCTTGTCCCCCTGCTCCCCCATTTCCTCCGGGTGCAGTTTCAGAACCAAAACAACAGGTATAATTTCCATCGCAACTTCCAGAACCGCCTTGTGAACCATTTGATCCATTCAGACCATTGGCTCCTACTGCCCCATTCGCACCTGCGCTTGCATTTCCGATGGTTAAATTACATCTGCTGATTGTATAATTTGAACAATTATTTACCCAAATACCATAATTAGAGGAACCACGATTCGAGGGATCAGTTCCTGTAATACTTGTAGTTGTAATGGTAAGATCTTTAAGTTGCCAATCTGATACGCCATCTGCTTTGAAAGCAATACGATGACGAACTCCCGCAACGGTCTCAACACCAGAGAAAGTTATTGAAGTAGTCTGCGTGGTAGATTTTGTCCAGACAGCTCCGGCAACAGCATAGGATCCTTCTATCATTAATCCATTGGATAAGTTAACAATAGATCCTTGTGTATAGTTACCTGCTGACATCCAAATGGCATTACGAGTACCACCCGTCATCGTTAAAGCCTGTGCCAGCGTAGCTACCGGCAAGGAAGCCGTTCCAGGATTTGCATCATTTCCTGTAGCAGCAGATACATAAACAATATCGCATACTTGAGAATACAGGGTTGTTACTTTAACCTGTACCAATAGTACAAGTAAAATCAAAAATTGATTTTTCGACAAAATTCTTTTCATAAGTAGTTAGGCGTTAATAGAATATTTGCAAAGAATGCAATGCAAATTAAATAAAAACTAAGAAAAATGGAAGAAATAATTCATTAATCTGTAATGAGAAAGATCACATTTCAACAAAAGTATCACTGACCCTGATGGTAGTGTAATTCAGCCTCATGTCTTTGTTATTTTTAAAATAATAAAGAAGTTTCTCATTCAAGTTTTGCTTGGCATTTCTCCGGTTTAAAGGATCACATAAATATCTCAAATGAAATAAAATTCCATTTTCCTTTATTTCGTAAAAAACTGTCGCTTTTAGTTTTGATTGATTGATAAAAAATTCTCCAGATATCTCTGCTAATCTTTTCTCGGCCTGTTCGTACTCAATTCCTGAATAATCTTTTAATATTTTCTCTAAATCGTGTTTTAGCTTTTCGAAATCACTCTCAAATGCTACTGTGAAGGAAATCTCGTCCCAAATAAAATTCACCAGGGCATTGTAGTTGGCGATAACGGAACTAAAAACTTTTTGATTGGGTAAATGCAGAATTCTCCCTGTACTTTGATCTCCTTGAATCCAGTGACCAATCTCAATCAATTTAAACTCAAATAATGATATATCTACAACATCACCTGTATGGTCATCAACTTGAATGCGATCTCCCAATTTGAATGGTTTTCTAAATACCACATAATACCAACCAGCGAGATTCATGATTGGATCCTTGAAAGCAATGGCAAGACCTGCCGTCAACAAACCTAAAAAAGTTGCAAATGAAGAAAGTTGATTCGACCACAAAAAAAACAAAAGTATAAGGCTGATTAAGTGTATAAAATTTGAACTTGTCTTCCTCCAGTTATATCTTGCCGTGCTTGAACTTTGGGATTTCTTTAATGATTTTCTCAAGAAAAATTTTATAACCCATTGTAATAGCAAAATGCCAATACTTAAAAAAACTTTAACCTGCCAGTCGCTGATATAAATATCTTTGATTAGATGCTTTAAAAATTCCATTATTTTAAATTTTTATAATCTACCGTGAATGCATCTTTCATCTTAAATTTTTGTTTTAGCAATTCTGCCAACTCATCTGCCTGGTTTTTATTTTCAAAAATTCCTAAAATCAACTTGTAATAGTTTTTTCCAGAGAGAGAAGATGAATAGATTAAAAGCGGTTCTTTCCAATTTTTTTTCATTACTTCCATTTGCTCCATAGCTACCTCTAAATCAGAATAACCTGCGATTTGTACTCCATACCCATTAGTTTGCACTTCCAACATAGCTATCTGATACAAAGCAGAGGGCTTTATCTCATTGACTTCTTTTGTCTTTTTATAAAATCGATCCTTAGATATTGTACTCTCATTCTTTAAAATTTTGAAATCTATTTTGATTGACTTTGCCTCTTTCATCTGTAATTTTTCTGCAGCTTTTTTGGATATTTCAAAACTAACACCTGCAATTTTTTGAGTTGTTTTTCCTATGATTCTCACATCAACTTTCAATCCATTCTCTTGATTTTCAATTTGCACCACTGTACCGCAAGAAATCTGATTATGTAAAGCTACCAGCTCATTATCATCATATTTTACTGCACATGAGCTTTGTTTATTCAATAAGGAGCTTGAAATTTGAGTTGCATAAAGATTTTGCCCAGAAGCAACCTGCAATGAAATAAAAAATAATAGAAGTAATATTGTAGATTTCATGCTCTTTAATTTAGAATTTCCAATTCATAATATTTTGATAAACACTGGCTGCAGGTAATCCCATCACATTATAAAATGATCCCTCAATTGATTTTATTTTATTGTATCCGAGCCATTCCTGAATTCCATAGGCCCCTGCCTTGTCCATCGGTTGGTATTGTTGCACGTAATATTGTATTTCTGCTGTAGACAGCTCGGCAAATTCTACCCAGGTAGTTTCTGAAAATGCCAAACTTTGGTGCAAACTCTGCAGAAAAACACCACTGACAACCTTGTGTTTTTTTCCTTGTAATTTATTTAGCATGTCAATAGCCTCCTGCTGATCTTTGGGTTTTTCATATAACTTCCCCTCTAAGATCACAGTGGTATCGCAGGTCAATAAAATTTCATGTTCATTTTTTAATACATTTTTAATCGACTCTCCTTTTTTTTGAGCCAAAAACAGGGCAACATTTTCTGGTTCCAAATATTGAGGAAAACTCTCTTCTACATCCTGGGTAACCAGCCTGAAAGAAAATCCCATGCCCGCTAAAATTTCTTGCCTTCTAGGGGATTTTGAACCTAACAGTATTTGAATTGTTTTCATGATATGAAAGTAGTTGTTAGAACAAAAGTACAAAAAGATATTAAAATGATCTTTAGTTCCTTTGACCAGGAACTTTTTATGAAATTAAATCCCCCTGGAATAAGTGCCAAAGTAACCCGATTTGAAGGTTGCCTGAAAGGATGTCGCGTTGAGTTAGAACTTTTACTTTTTGGCTTCATTAAGCAAAAATGGATGGGAGAAATCACAAATCACTCCATCACTGAAAAAGAAATTTACTTTATTGATGAGGCTCACGGTAAACAATTGCCTTTTTTTCTACAAAATTGGATCCACAAACATATAATCTGCGAAACAAAGGAGGGGAATTATATAATTGATGAAATCGACTTTCGGTCACCATTCGGATTAAGTTTTTTGTTTTATCCTTTTGTGTATTTACAAATGAAATGGAGATCCCCTATTTATAAAAAAGAATTCTCCTCCAACTAAAACTATGTTTTATCTCGGTAATTCTTAATTTTGCGTTCCATAAAACGTAATTACCTTGAAAAAAACTTACCTAGCTATATTTGTTATCTTTCTTGTGTTAAGCATTGACCAAATAGTGAAGATATGGGTCAAACTTAATATGCGCATTGGAGAATCCTTTCATTTTTTTGGTGGAGACCATTCCTGGTTCCAAATCTATTTTACTGAAAATCCCGGGATGGCTTTCGGACTTGAATTCGGTGGAGATTTCGGAAAATTAGCCTTGAGTTTATTCAGAATTATTGCTGTTGGATTTATAGCTTATTATTTACACACGCTCATAAAGCAGAATAAACCATCTGGTTTTATCATTTGTATTTCTATGATTTGTGCGGGTGCTGCAGGTAATATTTTTGATAGTATTTTTTATGGTTTAATTTTTTCAGAAAGTTCATTTCACCAGGTAGCAACGACTACCTCATTTGGACAAGGGTATACTAGTTTTTTACATGGCAAGGTTGTCGATATGCTTTATTTTCCACTCATTGAGGGAAACTATCCCAACTGGGTTCCCTATTACGGTGGTAAACATTTTCTTTTCTTTCAACCTATATTTAATATTGCGGATGCATCTATTAGTTTAGGTGTAAGTTTGGTTATCTTATTTTACAGAAATGTTTTTAAGGAGGAGCCACAGGCCCTTGTAAAAGAAACAGATGAAATCGAGACTCCTTCGAGTCAAGAAGAAATTTCCTGATATTTGTTCTTTAATCTATCGATTGTCACCTCTTTACTAATTGGCTTTCCATCTATTAAATATTCTGCCATCATTTCTGCGAAGTATGGAGCCAGTGAACTTCCTTTTGCTCCCAATCCATTGAAAACATGCAAGTTTTTATATTTTGGATGTGAACCCAAATAGGGTTTTCGATCTCGCACTGTTGGCCTGATTCCACTCAAATGCTTTATCACTTGATAAGGCAATTTCATAAACCTCTCCAGGCTTTCAAGTATTTCATCTTTATCAAATGTAGAGGGTTCCTCATTCTCAAATATTTTACGGTACGTACTCCCTACCCAAAACAATTGGCTCCCTAAAGGAACTATAAAAATACCATTTTTAATGATTTTATCTTTCAATTCTAAGCCGGGGATTTGCAGCCATAGAATATCACCTTTTGTGGGCCAATATTCCAGATAATTAAAATATGGATTAAATCTACCAGAGGACCCTTCACAAAAAACGATGTCGGAGTACAGGGTCCCTTTGTAGTTCAAATGATCTTCAAAAATTGATAATTCATTATGCTGAAAAGGTTGAAACTCGTATGATTTTTTTTTAAGCAGAAGAAATTCTTGCCATAGTTCCAGGATTTTGTCCAGATACACTCGTAACGAGGACCTAATTTCTATGGTTCCCAATACACTAGAATATGCAGTTTCGTCATAATGGCTATTGATCAAAGACACATGAGGCGAAAGATCTTCATCAGTTACTCTGGCCATTGCATTATTCAACTCCTCTGTTTCGTAAAATAAAATCTGTATGGGAACCTCCTCAAATAATTTGCTTTCCAATACCACGGCTAATTCAGTATACACCTGCTTTGCCTTGGTTAATAATTCATCTACCTTCCAACTTTTTACAAATCTTCTTCCTGTTATCGGGTTGATAATTCCAGCCGCAATCTTGGAAGAGGAGAATAAATGATTGGGGTTGACAACCGCAAAAGGAACCTCCCTTTTATAAAGTTCATAACTAAGCAATGTTCCAGCTATTCCTTGCCCTACAACAAGTATATGTTTAAAAGACTCTGAATGCATTATAGTAGATTGTCAACTATCCGAAATTAATCCAGGGTAAAAAAAGAATCGACAAACTCTCTTTTGTTGAAAGCCTGCAATTGATGCATTCCTTCACCAACCCCTATGTATTTAATAGGCATTTTAAACTGATCTGAGATTCCTATGACAACACCTCCTTTTGCTGTTCCATCTAATTTAGTAATTGCCAAACAGCTCACTTGAGTTGCTTTGGTAAATTCTTCAGCCTGAATAAATGCATTTTGACCCACTGATCCATCTAAAATGAGCATCACTTCATGTGGTGCCTCACTGATTTGTTTTGTTACTGAATTCCTTATTTTAGAGAGTTCAGCCATGAGTTGTTTGTTATTATGTAGTCTACCAGCTGTGTCAATAATTGCTACATCACATTGATTTTGTATGGCATATTGAACAGTTTCATAGGCAACAGCAGCCGGATCCGTGTTCATTCCTTTTGAATAGAAATGACATCCTACTCTTTCTGACCAGATCTTTAGCTGATCAACAGCTGCAGCTCTAAAGGTATCTGCAGCTCCCAAAACAACCCTATTCCCATTTTCTTTCAATCTATGGGCAAGCTTTCCTATGGTAGTTGTTTTGCCTGCACCATTAACCCCTACTATCAGAATAATATAGGGTTTTTTCATATCTTTTGGTATATCAAAAAACAAAGTTTCTTCTGTCGTATTTTCAGCCAATAATTGAACGATTTCATCTCTGAGCATCTCATTCAATTCATTCGTATTCAGAAACTTATCTTTTGAGGCTCTTGCCTCAATTCTTTCAATAATCTTTACGGTAGTCTTAACTCCTACATCAGACTGGATGAGAATATCTTCTAATTCGTCTAATACTTCATCGTCAATTTTGGACTTACCTACTAGAGCTCTACTAATTTTAGATAAAAAACTCTGCTTAGTTTTCTCTAAACCTTTATTTAAATCTTCTTTCTCTTTTTTTCCGAAAATCTTATCGAAGAAACCCATAAAATTAATTTAAAAAAAAGGCTTCCCTAATAGGGAAGCCAAATTCCAATTCCTTAAAAATACCTGTTATTTAGCCTTGAAAAATTCATCGACTTTTTCTTTGTGAACGATTACTTCCTTGTAAGAATACTTACCAGTAATCGGATCCTTTACACTTTTAATTGCTCTTACATGATCCTTTCCAGAACCTGCATTAGATGCACGCTGTGCAACTTTCGCATTTTTTGATACTTTCTTTGCCATTATATATAAATTATAAGGTTTACTTTATTTCCTTGTGAATAGTATACTTTTTGAGTACTGGGTTGAATTTTTTCAATTCCATTCTCTCAGGAGTATTTTTACGATTTTTGGTAGTAATATATCTTGACATTCCTGCCATTCCAGAATTCTTATGTTCTGTACATTCTAAGATGACCTGAATTCTATTACCTTTACTTTTCTTTGCCATGGTTGCTTGTAATTAAACTATTTAACGACTGAAGAAAGTTTCACTTTCCTATTATTATCATAAGCTTCTGGAGTATATGTTATACTGTAAGTTTTGTGACCTGCAGCATCAACATGTTCAACTCTTCTATATTTCCTTTCTGTACTTTTTGTATTAGCTTCAGCAGGATTTTCAACCCAAATCATAGGGTCAAAACCCTTGGACAACTGGTTTTTCAAAAACTGATAGATACCTAATTTGTTCATAGTACGAACAGCTTGGGTTGTAACTTTTAATGTCAACCAAATAGATAATTCAGGAACAAAAAATCTTTTGGTTTTGATGTTAACGTTGAAACGTCTTTTTGTTTTACGGTTTGA
>CAZNNX010000050.1:7386-18955 GCA_964574485.1 uncultured Saprospiraceae bacterium
CTACCATGGATTTCTTACCGGTCAATTGACAAATTCTAGACATGATTTAATTGATTCTATTTTAGATAATAAAACGAGCTAGACACGAAAAGATTGAAATCGTCAGTGTATTAAACTCAAAACTTGTGACTCTGAAGGGATTCGAACCCCTAACCTTCTGATCCGTAGTCAGATGCTCTATCCAATTGAGCTACAGAGCCGGTAATCCCTTTTCGCCAAAAGCGACTGCAAATATAGTTTTGATTTTTCAAGAATCAAAGTTCTTTGTGAAAATTATATATTTTTTTTTGAACTTTGTAGGATCAGTTAAAAAACAACCCAAATGAAACTAGACATTCTTGCTTTTGCAGCACATCCAGACGATGTAGAAATCTCATGCGCTGGCACCTTACTCCACATGAAATCTCTTGGTAAGCGCATAGGTATCATTGACTTAACTATGGGAGAAAAAGGAACTAGAGGAAATGCAAATCTAAGAATGGAAGAAGCATCACATGCAGGCATAATGTTACAACTATCTATTCGTGAAAATTTACATTTGCCAGATTGTTTTTTTTCTTCTTCAGAAGAAAGTCTACACAAAATCATAACTGCAATTCGAAAGTTTCAACCTGATATAGTTATTGCCAACTCTCTGCAAGATCGACATCCCGATCATGGCAGAGCGGCAAAACTAGTTGCAGATGCTTGCTTTTATAGTGGTTTACCCAAAATAATCACGCAACACCAAAATCAAAATCAAGAAGCCTGGAGGCCTGCAAATCTGTTCCATTACATTCAAGATTTCAACTTGACTCCAGATTTCCTTTTTGACATCAGCAAATATATTGATCAAAAAATGGAAATTATATCTTGCTTTAAATCTCAGTTTTATTCACAGGATTCAAATGAACCAGAAACACCTATATCAAAAGTAGATTTTCTTGACTTTATCCGATCTAAGGCAAAGACTTATGGAAGGGAAGCCGGATTTTCATATGCGGAGGGTTTTAATTTCAGCCGAAAACCTGGCATTACCGATTTATTCCATCTGAAATAGTTTAAATTCTTGGGTCTGGCTTGGGTTTTAACTTATAAATACCATGAATTCCTATTCCAAAATTGAAAAATTTTAGGCAAAGTATTGAATTACTATGGAAAATATGTTGATCTAATTTTCCTAAGTCAATATCATTTCTGCTGTCAACCAACCGACAACCCTCTTTCATTTCTTTCAACTCTTTCGACCATCCTTCCAAGTGAATTTCTCCGGAAAGAAGAATTGGTTTCACCTTATCCATGGAACCCCATTCTGCAATAATTTGCTGAATATCTTTTTCCATTGGATATTCCTTTACTTTTGAATCATTGGCAATGTAGTGCACTATAGGCAGAGCAATGGGATCTGAAGAAGACTTTAACAGATAAGCATTTTTAATATTTTTTCCTTTTTCAAATAAAAAGGTATCTGTCCTTAATTTTGAATATTTTGAATAAAATAAAATGGTAGAATTACTCCGATTTGCATAGGCATCTGCCTGTTTGTATAGACTATTGCAGTAATCTTTAATATTTGGTATTAGAATTGAATCAAGACTTATGGTTACAAAATCTGGATTCATCTTTGCTACATATCTTTTGAACTCTTTTATATCCTCTTTTTTTTCTAATTTGAAAAAACCATATGTAAATTGTTCATTTCCTTTTTGAGGATTGGCATAATAAAAACTAGTTTTTTTATCCTTTAATTGTACAGACATAAATAAAGCGATGCTCCAAAAAAACAAAAGCAATACTTCTTTCTTTAGATAGATAGCTATAAAACCAGATAAAAAGAAAAAAAACATTATGAGTATGGCCCATTTTCTCAAACCTTCTACCCTCAAAAAAGAGATTGAATCAAGTGCAATCACAGCTAAAAAGGAAAACAATAGAACTATGATCCACTCTAAAGAATGCCTCTTTATTCCTCCAACCAAATTAGTAAACATATTAACATTAAAATTTTGAAAGTAGAATTTCTATCTATAGCATCTGGTTCTAATGTTCAAAAATTTGATCTGAAGGAGCAATCTTTTTTAAGCTGACAACCTGGGTTTTAAATATAACCTTTCCCTGATTGTCTTTTACTGTAGTATTGATGGGGAAACCTACTTTTCCAGATTTATAAAGTGATTGAATGGCATAGTCATTTTTAAAAAATTCAAAATATTCTCGCAGGTTGATCCCTAAATCTTTTACAACTTCAGTTTCTGCGGACCATTTTTTTGTTTTAATCACCAAGACTTGTACGTTTCCTAATTCAGCATTTTGCTTAGGTCCCATCTCATTAATTTCCATACCGGAAAAATCTATCTCGGACTGAATGGAGGAAATCGACAATTCTGTTTTTTGCTGTGTAGTACCTGAAAAAATATTCATAATCATATTTTTTAATCTAGGGTTGGGATGAAGTTTTATTTTCATTTTACCCTCAGAAGTCTTTGTAACTATTTCAAGTGCTAATTTATCTTTTTTAAAATACCAAAAAACATCTGAAACAATACCATCTGCACTGCTTTGTTTCATTTCGATAACACCTTCAAAATTTTGTGCATGAGCAATTTGAATAAGGCAGAAAAAAAATAGTGTATAAATATGCTTCATAAATTCTTTTTTTAACCATTTGCAAAGAATGAGCCAATTTTGATTTTTCTTAAGACTTTAACATTTATCAGTTGCCTACTCTACCTTTCAATTGAGAAGATTGAAAAAATCCATCTTGAATAGACCCAATCAGATTATTCCCATTTCGCTTTATAGCAAAACCAGCAATACCCCCCGATGGAAATCCTGTAGGAGGTGGGTTGGGGAAATTTTGATTGAGAAGTGTAACAGTTCCAACAATGGGCACATTGATTTGAACCAATACATTCACAGTAAGTGTTCCAGACTGACCATCCACACCATAATCTCCTCCATCACCCCCCTGTGCATTGGGTGTTAAGGTAACACTGGCCCCAAGTAAATTTAAATTGATTGGAGTTGACAGCAAACCACCATCAGCTCCTGTTGCAAAAACACCAGATCCAGAAGTATCTCCAGCGTCATAATAACCAAAACCAGTTCCCAGATTTCCACCTATTCCCAGTTGAGCACCACCTCCACCGCCAGCTCCCAATCCGATTGTAAACGAACCAATTCCCAAATTAATTGCCTGCACTAATCCAACAGAACCGCCACCGCCACCGCCGCCATAGATTCGTCCATTGTCGTTAATAACATGTGTTGAAACGGTTAGATTTATAGCATCTGAGCCATCTAATCCAGCACCTGTACCCCCTCCGGCAACGCCTGCTCCCGCACCACCATCTCCTCCTCTTGCCAGTAAATCGCCTCGATTATAAATACCAACCTTAGAATCGGGATGTAAATTACCTGTTGTAAATACAGGATTTCCTGTTGTGTTTTGTAAACTAACACCAGAAGCTATTCTAGCGACGACACAAATTGGAACTGTGCTTGGCAAACTATTTGCCAACTGTAAATTGTAATTTGTCTGTGCCTGATTAATATTCACCTCATAACAGGTGTCAACTGCAACAATGAAAACTTGATTTCCAATTGTATTTCCACATACAGCTTGAACAATAATCGGATAAATACCGGCAGGTGCAAAAATATCAGCGTCAACAATTAATTGTATACTATCAGATCCTTGAACAATGTTGGAACTTAATCTGGCTATTATCCCCTGAGGTAGATTGGGAACTATGTAAACTGCAATATTTGTAGAGTCACCGGCAAACTGATCTATAGTAAGAATTGCCGTATCTTGATTCGTCACAATTCTGTCAATATAACCCATGTTGTTATCTATAGAAAAATGAAAGGCACAATCCCTGCAATTTCTTTGCCATGAACTTACCCAGCAATCTCCATTAAAATATTGAATAGTGCTGTCTGTAGTATTAAAAATCATTAATCCTTCTCTCGGATTGGATATATTATCTCTTTCTTGTTGTGTTAACCTCGGAGGTAAAAAACCTTTACTATTTGATTCCAAATGCAATACAGCACTAGAATCGGGCTGTAATATATTAATTCCTACCTGACTCAAAATTTCTCCGGGAAATAAAAATTGAATTAAGAACAAAAATGAAAACACCCTACATTCTTTCATCTTATCGAGTTGAATTTAATTAAAAACAAAAATGATACAACAAGTTAAAATATTTTTTACAGAATTAAATGATAAAATCTGCCATTAGTCTTTATTTTAGATGAAAATATTCAATCAAATGAAAGACTTAGATTACATCTTAACCCATCTTGGAGAAAATCATGAAGATTATTTTCATGCTGTTTCACCTCCTATCATACAATCTTCCAATTTCACATACAACACGATCGAATCCCTTCGAAACGCCTTTAGAGATGAAGTAAATACTCCTCTTTACACTCGAGGTACAAATCCAACTGTGTCTATTCTGAGAAAAAAAATTGCTTCATTAGAAAAAGCGGAAGACGCACTTGTATTCAGTAGTGGCAGTGCGGCCTGTTCAGCTGCTTTAATAGCCAATGTTCAGGCAGGTGATCATATCATTTGTGTTGAAAAACCTTACTCTTGGACTTATAAACTCATTACTCAATTTTTATCCAGATTCGGTGTAAGCTATACTTTTGTAGATGGCAAAGAAATTCAAAATTTCGAAAAAGCAATTCAAAACAATACCAAAGTAATCTATTTAGAAAGCCCTAATTCATTAACTTTTGAATTACAGGACTTGGCTGCTTGTGCACAATTGGCGAAAAAACACGGTATAATTACAATTTGTGACAATAGCTATTCGAGTCCACTCAATCAAAATCCAATCAGTTTTGGTATTGATATAGTTACTCATTCTGCAACAAAATATTTAAACGGACATAGTGATGTGGTTGTAGGTGTACTGTGCAGTACCAAAGAAATGATAAAAAAAATATTTTACTCAGAGTATATGACTTTGGGAACCAATATATCTCCTCATGATGCATGGTTGGTACTAAGAGGTATGAGAACACTGGATATTCGTCTGGAAAAGTCTCAAAATAATGCACTCCAAGTTGTTCGATTCCTTGAAAATCATCCGAAGGTTGCCAAACTTATTTATCCTTTTTCAACCACTCATCCACAATACGAACTAGCTCGAAAACAAATGAGGGGCTCTGGTGGTTTGTTTTCAGTGGAATTCCATTGCAATGACCAAAAGAAAATGGAGCTTTTTTGTGAATCTATGGCGGAAGTTTTTCTTATGGCGGTTAGCTGGGGCGGTTACGAATCACTTCAGGTTCCTGCAGTTTCATTTTATCAGGTTCACCCAGGAGAAACACCCAGCTTACCATTTACTATGGTACGTTATTATTGTGGATTAGAAAATCCGGAGAGGATGATTGCATGTTTTGAAAAATCTTTAAAACTTTTATAAAATTATGATACAGAGAATCCAAAGTTTATTCCTACTCTTATCAGCTTTGAGCTACGGTTTGATTTTCCTATTTCCTTTTTCAACTGCAGAGGCTGGTTCAGAGGGCGCCTACATTGATGGTGATTTCGATGTTTTTGACCATAGCTTTTTACTTGCTTTGAATATATTGTGTATGGCCTATGTTTTAATTGATATATTTTTATTTAAAAACAGAAATTTGCAAAAATCAATGGTAACTATCAGTTTCATTGTAGGGTTTGCCTATTTCAGCCTCGCTACTTTCATGACAATACAGAGTAAATTTGGCTCAATATCTATTGGGTTGATTATCTTGTTATTACCCTGTATATTTCAGTATCTTGCGAAAAGATTTATTCAAAACGACATTAATATTGTCAAGTCAATGGATCGCATCAGATAAAAAAAGGCTCGAAATTCGAGCCTTTTTATTATTTTAAAGTACCAACCATATCTTCGGCTCTTACCCATAAATCAAATTCATCCGCACTTAAATATCCCAATTTTATACCAGCTTCCTTAAGTGTTAGGTTTTCTTTGTGGGCTTTCTTAGCAATTTCCGCAGCTTTATCATACCCAATATGCGTATTTAAAGCAGTCACAAGCATAAGTGAATTATTTAAATTCTTTTTAATGTCAACCAGATTAGGTTCCATTCCAATAGCACAATTGTCATTAAAGCTCGCGCAAGCATCCCCAATCAACCGGGCAGACATTAAAAAATTAAAAATGATCATGGGCTTGAATACATTCAATTGAAAATGACCATTAGCACCACCTATATTGATTGCCACATCATTACCCAGAACCTGCGCCATCGCCATAGTTAAAGCTTCAGACTGAGTTGGATTAACTTTTCCAGGCATTATAGATGAGCCAGGTTCATTTTCGGGTATGAGGTATTCTCCAATGCCACATCTAGGTCCTGATGCCAATAATCTAAAATCATTCCCAATTTTCATCAAAGAAACTGCTGCTGTCTTCAGTGCCCCATGTGCTTCAACTAAGGCGTCATGGGTAGCCAATGCCTCAAATTTATTAGGCGCTGTAATAAAAGGTAAACCAGTGATCATTGCAATTTTTGTTGCAACCAATTCAGCATAACCTTTGGGGGTGTTTAATCCTGTACCAACAGCTGTACCACCAAGAGCCAGCTCTGCAATATGAGCCAAACTATTTTTAATTGCCCTTATGCAATAATTCAGCTGAGCTACAAAAGCCGATAACTCTTGCCCAACGGTTACTGGTGTTGCATCCATAAAATGAGTTCGACCAATTTTAACCACATCCATATAAGCTTCAGATTTGGCTTTTAGCGTATCTCTCAATTTCTCCATGCCAGGAATGGTAACATCTACCAAAATCTGATAGGCAGCAATATGCATAGCTGTAGGAAAAGTATCATTAGAAGATTGCGACTTATTTACATCATCATTAGGGTGAATAACTTTTTTCGCATCATTCAAATTCCCCCCCTGTAAGACATGAGCTCTGTTTGCTATCACTTCATTCACATTCATATTTGACTGAGTTCCTGAACCAGTCTGCCATACTACCAATGGAAAATGTTCATCTAATTTACCTTCCCGTATTTCCTGACAAACTTTTTCAATTAATTCTTTTTTCTCAACAGACAAAACACCTAATTCTGAATTAGCCTGTGCTGCTGCCATCTTAAGTACAGCAAAAGCTTGGATGATCTCCTTAGGCATTAAGTGTCCACCAATGACAAAATTCTCTTTTGACCTTTGCGTTTGCGCTGCCCAATATTTATCAGCAGGAACTTGAACAACTCCCATAGAGTCTTTTTCGTTACGATAATCCATAGTTATATTAATTTTTTTACAATTGCAAAATTAGTCCATCCTATTAGAATATTTATCCAAAAAGCTGGAAAACCAAATTTTATTAATCCCAGAAAACCTTTTTGTGGCAACCATAGGTAAAACAAATCCCCCATTGCATAGGTTGTTGGAACTAAAGAAATAAAAACTGCCATAAAGGTAAACATATGAAAAAAATTAGTTCTCTCAATTACTAAAATTTTAAATAAATAAAATATGCCGGAAAATAAAACAATTGAACCGATTAAAGTCCATACATATAATAAATGCATCGAGGGATAATCTGGATTTTGAATTTTCAGATATAAAAATCTTATGGCTATCAAACCAAAATAGTTCAAAATACTATAAAATATAATTGAACCAAATAACCGAAAAGACCTAAGTGATGTCAGGAAAATATAGGGAGAAAGGAATGAAATTGAAAGAAAAAAAGAAATAATGAATGGACTCCAGCTCAATTCATTATACCATACACTTGACTTATTATGGCTTAATGAATGAATTTCTACATTCCATAATAAAATAGAAATACAGCCTAAAACCAAAGGCAAAAGAAGGGAGCGTATTTCAATTTTAGATAATTTCATCATAAAAAAAAGCATTTGGAATTCCAAATGCTTTGATAATTTATAAATTGACCGATTAGAATGCCGGGCAACCCATTGGTCTATTTCTTATACCGCAAAGTGTGAATACATAAGACAATTCAAAGGCACCATTACCTCTTGTAGCCGGAGACAATTTAGATACGTTAATATCATAGCTAAGTCCAAATGCAGAACCACCAAATCTGATTCTGGCAACCAAAATTAAGGCATCACTTGCAATAGAACCAGTGGGCGAACTAACCATTCTGAACCAAGGACCAATCTCAAAAGCCTGTTGACTGTTACTTCTCTTACTAAAATCAAATTTTAAGGAAGTTCCAAAGTTAGACTCGACAGAAGGACCTTGAAATAATAAGACTACGTTGGGAACAAGAGCAAATCTCTTTTTCACACGGAATTCACCTCCTAAATGCACTGTAGATTTCATATATAAAGCGTCAAAACCTTGAGCTAAAAAAGAAATATTGGCTCTTGTAAGGTGGTTAAAAGCCATTCCGGCATATACATTACTTTCCCCTTTTTTGTCAAGTGCCATCCACCAAAACAAACCTGCACCTAAATCTGCATAAGCTACTCTAGAATTCCAAGAAGATTCATTTTCTCCACTTGTTAGAGTACCATCAAAGGCATCACCATTCCATTGGCTTCCAAATTGAAGTTTTAAAGTTTCTATAGATCTTTGGGAAAACCCAATTGAACCTGCTGCAGATAAATACATATCATTGGAACGTCTTCCACCTAATCTTTTGATGAAAGAACCACTTAAAGATCCATGTATAGTACTGAAGGCAGAAGAACCAGCCTTATCTGCCCATAGATTTAAACCTACTCCTACAAAATCATTTTTACCGATGGGTAATCTAGTTTCAAGCCCTGCAGAAAATGTATTGAATGCATTGGCATTTAGAACACTAGCCCATTGATTTCTGTAAATGGCTGAGAATCTAACATCACAACTCAATACACCTGTGGTGGCTGGATTCAAATTGAGCGGAGATGCATAAAATTGAGAGAAGTGAATATCCTGACCATTCGCTACAATTGATAGTAACAGAAAGAATGATGCGAATAATTTAGTCAATTTCATATTTTATTATTTTGTGTCTTTGCTTTCTTAGAAAACGAAGTTAGTGAATATTATGTGATTGATTAATATTTTTTTGTTTAATTAATTTATCTGAATAGAGTAACATCGCCTTTTCTGGTAATAATTTCTCCATTTTGAAGTTCTATTTCTGTATAATAAACAAATACTGCAGTGTTTAATCGCTCGCCCTTGAATGTTCCATCCCAACCATTTGATAAATCATTCGGTCTAAAGTTTTCACTTTCAAATACCAGTTCACCCCATCTGTTAAATACTCTGAACAATTTAACTTCTTTCACATCAGTTGATCCGTACACTGCAAAAATATCATTGTTTCCATCACCATTAGGTGTAAATACATTAGGAACAAAAGCTGACTCTTTATCATTTACTGTAATACTAACTGATGCAGAATCTCCACAACCATTATTCAAGGCAAAAATCAACAAGGTATTATCATAAATTTGATTTATCGAAGCACTAAAACAATCAGCCCCTTGACAAACTACATTGGTGCCATTATCTGTATAGTAGTACCAACTTACTAAGCTACTATCAACATTGTTAATATTTACCTCTGCTGTAACCAGGGCAGGTTCACCAATTCTTATAGTTTGATCTTGGAATGCGCTTACAACGATATCTGCAGGTTCAAAAATGACTAGACTATCAACTGTTAATAAACAACCATTTGTGTCACGAACAGTCACAGCATACTCACCTGCCGCCTGATTTACAGAAATTAAACTATCTGGTCCAAAAGGTCCATTCTCATCAAAAGAAAACTCATAAGGACCTGTCCCTCCACTTGTATTTGTAATTCTCAATCTTCCATCTTCCAATCCAAAACAAGAAACTGAATCAATTTCTATCAACATATTCAACGCACTGGATGGCTGAGTAACAGAGACATTTGCTATATCAGTACAACCTCTTGTATCTGTTACTGTTACAACATAATTACCTGCAACGAGACCACTAATTTCTTGAGTAGTGGATAATGTGTTCCAGAGGTATGCATAGTTTGGATTACCCCCAGAAACATTAACTCTAGCTGAACCAGTGTTATCTCCAAAACACAAAATATTTGAAATAACGGAATCAGTTGCTATTAATTCATCTGGTGATCCAACACCAACGATATTATAAACTACAGAACAGCCATTTGCATCTGTAACAGTAACTACATATGGAGCTGCTGTAAATACGCTGTCTATGAAGTTTGCTGATAATCCTGTAGCCGTTTGTGCGGTTTGACCATTATCCCATAAATAAGTGTAAGAACCACTTCCTCCTGATGGCACAGCTGTGGCGGTTCCATCAACTTGTCCAAAACAAGACACAGATGTTGTAGCTACAGTTGTTAATAAACCACCATTTTCTAAAATTTCCACATTCAAGGGAACTTCACAGGAAGAGCTTACAGAATCTCTTACTACAACTAAATAAGTACCTCCAGCTAAGCCAGTAACTGATACAGGATTTGTTGTAACATTAATAAAATTCTGTCCTCCATCAACTGAATAAAGATAAGAACCGCTCGCACCCACTATTCTAATTTCAAAAGAACCATTGTTATTTCCATTACAATCAACAGGAGTTATATTGGTAAGTACGGCCACCAATTGAGTAGGTCTGCTTACGAATGCTGATCCAAACGAAATACAACCGCTTGCATCCTGAACTGTAACAGTATAGTTTACATTACCTGGTAAATTACCAATACTCTGATTGGTTTGACCTCCTGGAGACCAGATATAAGTGTAACCACCATTAGCAAATGGAGTACCTCCGGTAACGTTAGCAGATGCTGTTCCATCATCAAATCCAAAACATGTTACATTAGTTACCGAAACATTGACTTGAAGTGTTGTTGGGGCAGTCAGAGTTTCTGATATGGTAACAGTACAACCATTGGCATCTCTTGCAGTTATGTTATGTGTTGTTGCCGTTAAGTTATTAAATGTATTATTACCTTGAAAAGCCCCGCCATTAATTGAGAAAGTATAAGCTCCTGCACCTCCACTTGCAGATACAGAAATGATACCTGTTGCTGCAGATCCACAAAGCGGATTTACACTATTTGTAACTGTAAGTGTAATTTCCGAAGGTTCTGTTAAAGTAATTGTTGTGGTTCCAGTACATCCGTTCGCATCAGTTGCAGTAACAGTATTAACACCACCTGATAAACCAGTTGCAATGTTTGTATTCTGTCCTCCTGACCAAAGGTAGGTATAAGGAGCAATACCCCCCGCAGCCGCTGCTTGAGCGGCACCATCTGTTGAACCAAAACAACTGATATTAAATCCTGCATAATTTGAAGTTGCAACAGCATTTACGATTACAGGTGCTGCAGATGTTATCGCTGAAGACACAGTAAAGCTGCAATTGTTTACATCAGTAACTACAATGTTGTAGGTACCAGCTGTTAGATTGGTAAATACATTGGAGCTTTGACTTGCTCCTCCATTTAAAGAGTAAACATAGGGTGCTGTTCCTCCAGTAGCAGTTACTGTAATATTGCCAATAGCAGAACCGCTACAACTAGTGTTAATGGCTACTGCATTGGCATTTAATGCCAAA
>CAZNNX010000051.1:0-18667 GCA_964574485.1 uncultured Saprospiraceae bacterium
GACAGCCATTTTACTGCGCAAAGCCTCAATAATTTTCTATGGGTAGTTTTCACAAGATCCAATCCTTCTCATGATACTTACGGTGTGGATAGCTTTCAAATGTTTAAACACTGGGGCTGCAAAGGTTCCTTAGTTATTGACGCAAGAATAAAAAAACACCATGCGCCTGTTTTAATTGAAGACAAAAAAGTAAAAGAAAAAATAGATAAATTATTCATGAATCAAGGTCCTTTATCAAACCTATACTAAAACAAAACAATATGCCCTTACTTTGGAAAATTCTTGATGATATAAATCAAGTTGAAGAAATAACTGTAGCCTCAGAAAAAAAACCATTATGTGTCTTTAAACATAGTACCAGATGTTCTATCAGTTCCATGTCCAAAGATCGTTTGGAAAGAAAATGGGATGCCTATGCATTTTCCGGGAATTTAGATATGTATTATCTGGATCTTATAAAATATAGGAATATTTCTAATTTGATTGCTGATCAATTTCATATTCATCATGAATCCCCTCAGCTCATACTGATTTACAATAAAGAATCTGTTTATGACGCTTCACATAATGAAATCAATTGCGAAGATTTGTATCATCAGGTACAATTGCTGAGCAAATAATAAAAAAAGACCTAATTTTTAATTAGGTCTTTTTTTATTATCCTCCAAAATCATCAAAGGAAATATTTTCTTGAGGTACACCCAATCTATCCAGGGTATCAATTACTGTTTTATTCATCATCGGTGGACCGCAGAAATAATATTCAATTTCTTCGGGTTCTGGATGATTTTTTAAATATTGTTCATAAAGCACAGGCATAATAAATCCTTTGAATCCATCTCCGGGAGCTTCTAAGTTTTCTTTCACATTCCACTGATCTTCAGGTAATGGATTATCAAGAGAAACATAAAATTTAAAATTAGGGAATTCTCTTTCAATTTGACGGAATTGTTCTATATAAAACAGTTCTCTTTTCGTTCTACCGCCATACCAGTAAGAAATTTTTCGATCTGTTGTTTTTAAGGTATGAAACAAATGGAAAAGATGAGATCTTAGTGGTGCCATACCAGCTCCTCCGCCGATATAGACCATTTCTTTTTTGGTAGGCTTGATATGAAATTCACCATAAGGCCCTGAAATCATTACCTTATCACCGGGTTTTCTGGTAAATATATAGGAAGAGCAAACTCCAGGATTTACTGCCTGATAGCCATCCCATTGTTTTTTTCCATCAGCCAGGTCTTTAAACTTAAATGGAGGTGTGGCAATTCTAATGTTTAACATAATAATATTCCCTTCTGCCGGGTGGTTAGCCATAGAATATGCTCTGAATTGAGGTTCTTTGTTAACCATTTTTAAATCCCACATTAGGTTCTTATCCCATTCAGATTTAAATTTCATAGGATCGTCACCATGGTGTTCGGGGTGAGCAGAAATATCCATATCCTTAAATTCACAAGTGATGGTGGGTACATCAATCTGTATATAACCTCCAGATTCAAAATGCAAACTGTCTCCTTCAGGTAGTTTTACAACAAACTCTTTAATAAAGGAAGCAACATTGTAATTTGAAACTACCTCACATTCCCATTTTTTGATACCGAAAATTTCTTCAGGTACTTTTACGTCCATATCTCCTCTTACCTTAACCTGGCAGGCTAATCTCCAATTATCTTTAGCATCTTTCCTTGAAATATGATTTAACTCTGTAGGAAGGATATCTCCTCCTCCAGAAACAACCTGACATTTACACATGGCACAAGTACCACCACCTCCGCAAGCAGAGGGAAGAAATACACTTTGAGTTGCGAGCGCCGAAAGCAATGAGGCACCTGGTTGAACTGTTAAAACTTTCTCTCCCCCATTCACAGAAATACTAACATCACCTTGGGGTAAAAGCTTTTTTCTAGCCGTAATCAATCCTGCCGAAAGCAATAAGATTACGATTGAAAATACGATGATAGATACTACAATTGATACTACTAACATTATTTTGTATTTAATATAGTAACAGAATTTAATTTTACTTCATAAACTCAGCGGGGTTGATTCCCATGAAACCCATGAAAGCCATACCCATTAATCCAGTTAGAATAAAAGCCATACCCAAACCACGTAGTGGTGCTGGAATCGCCGCCGTTCTTAGTTTTTCTCTGATGGCTGCAAAAGCGATGATGGCTAATGCCCAACCGACACCTGCTCCAATGCCAAAAGCTGTTGATTCACCAAAATTGTATTCTCTTGAAACCATAAACAATGACGCACCTAAAATAGAGCAGTTTACAGTGATCAGAGGTAAGAAAATCCCCAATTGGTTGTATAAGGCAGGTGAAGCCTTTTCAACTACCATTTCTACAAATTGTACTAAGGCGGCAATCGTTGAAATAAACAGGATTAATCTCAAAAAAACTAAATTAACTCCAGGTACAACAGCCCCATCCTTCATCAGGTAGAAATCAATTAACCAATTGACAGGTGTTGTGATTGCCAAAACAAATACTACCGCTAACCCCAAGCCGATTGCAGTTTTTACACTTTTAGAAACAGCCAAATAGGAACACATTCCCAAAAAATAGGAAAGTATCATATTATCAACGAAGGCTGCCTTTATAAATACATTTAATATTTCTCCCATGACAAGAATTTGAAAGTTAAAATTAAGATATGTCGATCAATTTTCTATTTCTTCCTCTTTGTATCCAAATGATGATACCTATCAAGAATAATGAAGCACACGGCAAAACCATAAGATTATTAGGAACATACCATTCCGGCATAATTCTCCACCCCATGAGCGAACCTTTGCCTGTAAGTTCTCTGATAATGGCCATTACTACTAAAATAAAACCATACCCTAAGCCATTTCCAATACCATCCAAGAAAGATTGCCAAGGTTTGTTGGCCATAGCGAAGGCTTCCAACCTACCCATCACAATGCAATTTGTAATGATGAGCCCCACAAAAACTGATAACATTTCGTAAGCACTGAAAGCAAAGGCACCCAAAAGCATTTCTACAACCTGTACAAGTGCAGCAATGATGAGCAGTTGAACTATCATACGAATGGAGTTGGGTATTGTTTTTCTCAATGCAGATACTACAAGGTTAGAGAAAGCAGTTACAAGCGTAACCCCAATGGCCATAATGAGGGCGGGATACACCTGAGATGTTACAGCGAGGGCAGAACAAACCCCTAGAATTTGAACTGTTACTGGATTATCATCATTTATGGGATCAGTTAGGAGCTTTACCTCTTTCTGCCCGAATGCAATCGCCGATTCTTTTTCTTTTACTTCAGCAGACATATAATTTTATTTAGATGTTAATGAATTTGGTTTGGCCTTATCAAGAAAATTCAAATAATTTGAAATTCCTTTGATCATCATTTCTGAAACGCCTACAGAAGTAACAGTAGCGCCAGAAATACTTTTCACTTCCCAATCTTTATATTTGGGTGCTTTCACAACAGCAACCGAAACATATTTGCCATCGTTGTCAAAAATTTGCTTCGATTTGAATTGATCTTTAAAGGCCTTACTGTCTTTTATTTCCGCTCCCAATCCAGGAGTTTCAGCCTTGTGTTCAAAATTTACACCAGCGACTATCCATTTATCCTTATAACTCAAAGATATATATCCCCATATTTTATCCCAAAGACCATTGCCACGCACACAAACAATCTGATATGTGTTTTTCCCGTCAGAATAAGAATAAGCTGGATAAATTCTTTTTTCAAGAGGAAACTTGTCTTCCAAAGCCAAGTCTACATCTATTAATTTAAGGTATTTAACACCTTCACCTCTTTTATTTAATTTTTGCAACAAGTCTGTAACCTTTTTTTCATCTGCTGAAGCCTCTGCTGATAAGATTTCTTTCCCTTCTGCATCGAGGATGGTAGTTTTAATATTTTTATCGAAAAGAGAAATATTACTCGCATCAACGTCGGGTAGAGAAGCCAAGATTGATTTCTTTTTGGCATCTTCTCTGTTTTTGGCCTGTAAAGGCTCTAAAGAATTGTAAAGGAAGGATAAAACCGCAGCAGTAATACCCGTCATAACAATTACATAAAGGTAAATTTTTAGATTACTTTGCATATTGTTTTGCTCTTTTCATACGTTTAGAAATATTCCCTTCAATAACAAAATGATCTACCAAAGGAGCAAATACATTCATTATCAAAATGGCCAACATCCATCCTTCCGGATAAGCTGGATTCATTACACGAATCATCATACCAAATACCCCAATTAGAAAACCGTACCACAATTTCCCTAAATTGGTTTGGGCTGCAGTAACTGGATCCGTCGCCATAAATACCATGGCAAACAATGCACTACCTATGCCAAAATGATGGTACCATGGAACGCTCATAAATGGTGTATAGTTCCAAGCATTAAACAGAAGTCCCATTAAAGCCACGCCAAGTGTATAGGATAACATAACTCTCCATGAGGCAACACCTGTTGCTAGTAACATAATTCCACCAATTATAATGGCAGGCTTGCAGGTTTCTCCAATGCTACCTGGTATTCCACCCATCCACAACTGTTCTGCAGAAAATTTGGATAAAATTCCAGAGCTAATCACCCCCGTGTTAGGATCAATATTTGCCCAACCTTCCTGATAACCGACAGAAAGGGGTGTAGCTCCACTGTAGTTTGCAATCATAGGAACACCGTCTTGAAAGGTAGCCCAACCTAATGACTCAAAAAGTGGATTGAATAACAAATGAGCGAAATTATAATCAGCCACCTTATTTTCTAAGTCTAAACCAGCCACCCAAGGAGTATCCCCGGATATTTCAGTAGGATAGGCAAAGAAAATAAATACTCTGGCCAACAAAGCAATGTTCACCACATTCATTCCTGTTCCTCCAAATGCTTCCTTACCCACGATTACTGCAAAGATGATTGAAAGTGACAACATCCACAAAGGAATACCCGGAGGCATGATCAATGGAATTAATGCTGCTGATACTAAAAATCCCTCCTCTACAGCATGTCCTCTTTTGGCAGCAAAATAAAATTCGATACCCAGACCAACCAAGTGAGAAACGACAAAGATGGGTAATATCTGAACAAGCCCGAAGACTAGCTTCAAATGTAATCCTTCCAAAGGACTTGTATACTGACCCAAGGCAAGAAAATGTTGATAGCCAATATTAAAGGTGCCAAACAAATAACACAACTGCAAGGCAAAAACAACAAAAATCATTGTTCTCTTTAGATCCATTGCTCCTTGAATATGAACACCTCTTCCTGAAGTAGTCAAATTTGGCTTAAAAAAGAAAGTAAACAAGGCATCATATGTAGCATGAGCAAATTTGTTTTCTTTTTTAGGCTCTATTTTTTTCCAAAAATCTATTAATGCCATAAGTAAATTATTTCTAATGTTAACTATTTCTCATTGTTTCTAATCCTTCTCTCAACATTGCTTGTAAGGGTTGTTTGGAAGTACATACATACTCACACAGAGCAACGTCTTCTTCCCCTAATTCAAGAATGCCCAATCCCTCCATCTTTTCCAAATCATTACACATAATGGCACGGAATAAATGTTGTGGATAGATATCCATAGGTAAAACTGATTCATATTCTCCAGTCATTACAAAGGCTCTTTTCTCCCCGTTTGTGTTTGTATCAGCTTCAAATTCAAGATCAGAAAAAGCAGCACTTGTAAATGTTCTCGATTGTGTAGGATGTGAGGTCTGAGGAAGCAACCATCCAAACATTTCATAATAGTTTCCTTCCTTCACTACGGTAATCTGATCATCATAGAAACCCAAAGATCCACTTCTTTCTATTTGTTTTCCAGACAGCACATCACCTGAAATTATTCTAATAACTCTCTGCTCAACATTCTCTTGAACATTTTTACCATCTTTTTTAACCCAACTTGCTTTCATTTCAAAATCAGAGGACATATCTTCCAATAACTGTTGAACGGTAGCACCTTGATGTACTTTTACATATCTTGGATTTGACAAAACAGAACCCGTTAGAGCTACAACTCTTTCCGTATCATAAATCCCGTGAAGGAAAAACTGACCTATGACAATGACTCCATGAACATCTGTATACCACATTTGCGTGCCAGGTAAGACTGGAGCAGTATGATGCATCTGAATTCCCACATTACCTGCTGGATGCGGACCATTAAACCAATGGGAGCTAACTCCATTCATTTCAGCAGCTTTTAGATAGGCATCAGCTGGTTTTGATTGATTGGCAGATAAACCTAAATGTACCTGAGATCCTGATAATTTAGTCAATATTTCGATTCCCTTGAGGAAAGCATCTTCTTTCCCTGCAACTGCCAGATTCAAATTGGGGGATAAAGGTGCGGTATCAAAAGTACTTACGAAAATTGCATTGGGCGTTGAAAGAGGTTCAGGCACCATATCATAAGGTCGCTGACGTAAATAAGGCCAAAGACCATTTTGCGTCATTACAGATACAATTTCTTCTCTTTTGGAATCAGCACCCACAAGAAGCTCAGTTTTTTTGTATTGCACTTCCTTATCTGCTAAAATTACAATAGCATTGATCAATCGCTTCTCTCCTCTTCTGATTTCTGTTAATTCACCACTTACAGGAGCACAATAAATAATCTCCGGTCTCTTTTTGTCATAAAATAAAGGATCACCAGCTTTAACAGTTCCTCCAACTTCTACCAAAACTTTTGGAATGGGTGACATCCCAAGAAAGTCTGTAGGCTTGATAATGTAATGGCTAACCATTACTCTTTCAATTGATTCTTCCTTCGCCTTTCCTGCCAAATTAATGTCGAAACCTTTGTTCAGATGAATGATTTCTGCATCAGCAGGTACGAATTGAGGCCTAACAGAAGATTTTCCAAAAAAAGCTCCCAATGTTGAAGGAAAAATAGAGAAGTTGGAAGGATTTGCACCTTGTTCTCCAGCAGTTACTTTTAAAATGCCCTCACCAACAGTCAGTAAGGCAATTACAAAAAGTAAAACTAAAATAACAGCGATTGTTGCCCAAGTCATTATAGTTGTATGATTTAAATGATAAAATACATTTTGTCCTTTTCTATCTCATGTTACAAAAGACCCACAAATATAGAATTGATTTGATTTATCTCATTCATTTATTGAAAGAAAGTACCAATTTTTTCTATTTTTTTCGAATGATAAATTTTTCTTGAACCAGATGAAATGGATCTTCTAAATTTGCACCTGGTTCTAAAATAATTTTTGAGCCCCTGGCCAACTTAAATTCAACCGCCTCTTCCACACTGAGTGTGGAGTTTGATTTCACATAAATCTTCGCTTTTCTCTTCAATTCTATTGTTGTACCTTTTTTTAATAACAAAAGGGAAGGATTTACAAATTTAGCTTCTTTATTCTTTGTATGCCGATTTGGTGTTTTTGATTCATCGATAATCATTTGCTTTGATTTGTGAATAATCAAATCAATTCTTTTATCATTACTCAGATTGGAAAGAGATAGATAACCCGTACATCTCAAATCTTTTTTTACTTCAATGGCTTTGTTTTCAATTTGTATCCACTCTTGATTTTTCAATTTTACAAACCTAATTTGCAGACCATTGAGTTCAGCAAAATTCATTTTTTGCGCATTTCTATCATATTTGATATGTGGAATCAAAGGTGGATTTGTGACGGCTGATAAAGTTCCACCCATTTGAAAGGAAGGTGAAAATTCATTGGGGGGCCATTGTGATTCCGTTAATCCAAAATTGAGGTAAGAGTTACTAATACCCTTTGATTTTAGGGAGAGACGATTAATCGCTTCCCCCTCATTTTTACCTGAATTATAATTAGGATCTAGCTCGATGACACCATTCTGATTAAAATCATAGCGGTAGAAATAGAGCGGATTGCTGCCTCCATAAGGATTTTCCTCTCCTGCTTCAAAAAGATAAAGATTATTCCCCCAATCATTTTGTATTTTATGATCAAGATGAACATGATAATCAAAATTGCCGGATGCATTGAGCAATTTCAGACCATTGCAAGAACCTGAGAGCGGCTGTATAAGTTGCTTTTGGTCAGAGGAAATATTCTCTACATATGCATAATAACCCTTGGGGGTATCTGTTAAGCTATCTGCCCCAATACGATAATTTTTCCAGATATGATGATCCAAATGACTTTTCCCCTGGTGGTTTTCTATCCATAAATTTTGTCCCTTGGAAAAAGGAATGGGAATTCTCAAGGATTGGCCACTAGTGTAAAAATCATTGAGCTGAACCAAATAGGGTTTAGATCCAAATTCAGGAACTTGCAGGTCGTGTGAAATCTCATTCCAACCCATATACCATTTTTCCCAGGCATTGAATCCTTTAAAAACAGAAATCGTTGCCGTTGGTCCCCATCCCACTGTTGGTCTGAAAAAATAATCTCCTACCGTATTATTGGAACCCCATAAATGGGGAGCATTATATAAAGTATGGGCGATTTCATGAACAAAAACACCCGATCCAAACATCATGGTAAAACCCTCAGAAAATCTGAACCCATTCCAAGTCTCAAGTTGAATACCAGAAGGGCTGGCAAATCCACCTCCTGACCCAATCCATCTATTCATCCCCAAGGCGGGTTGGACTGTCCATTTCGGGCTGTATCTGTAGACAAATATGATATAATCTACAATGGAATCAGCTTTGCTTTGAAGATTATCAAATTTAAAATCTGGCCTGTTTTTTCTTTGGTCGAAGGAAGCGAGTGCAAAATTTGGGTTAATTTCCTGCATCTTTTCCAGTGCTTTGGCATTCATATGAGACCAATCCTTACCACCTTCCGGGTCAATGCGAATCACCTGAGGTCTACTGGTACTATCCCGAAAAAAATCAAAAATCATTTTAAAATTACCTTTGGATTCAAGGTAAAAGAGTTCAGAATCGTTGATGCCATCTTCAAAATTCAATTGATTAAAATCTTCTTCATCGTTATACAGCCAAGAGATAGATTTTCCTGAAATTGGATCAATTGCATCTGGTAGTTGATTGGGGTGTAGATTCCATCCCTGCAATTCGTTATTTTTATTAAGAAAATCAGGATTTGATGTGGGTTGATCTTGAAAAACGACGGGCACAACCAAGGCTCTAAGTGTACCCTGCGGCGTAAATACCCCGCCTAATTTTGAATCTTGCGACCTGAGGGAACCATAGCAAAGCAAAATGAAAATACCCAGAACCTTTGGTTTCATTATAAATTATCTAAGATAAATTGTGTCATTTTGGAGTATAGATGTAACCTGGTCAAACCGCCATAAATACCATGATTTTTATTGGGATAGAACATTTGCTCAAAAGGCTTATTGAATTTGATCAGTTCCTTTGCCATTTCTGCAGCATGTTGAAAATGAACATTGTCATCAGCCATCCCGTGAACCAGCAGATATTTTCCTTTCAAACGATCGGCAAAATTGACTGGTGAATTTTCCTCATACCCCTTTTCATTCTCTGCTGGAGTTCGCATATATCTTTCTGTATAGATGCTATCATACCATTTCCAATTAGTAACCGGAGCTACGGCGATCGCTAACTTGAATTGATCGGCTCCCTTCGTGATACAAAGAGAGGAAAGGTAACCTCCAAAGCTCCACCCAAAAATTCCAATTCTTGATTTTTCAACAAATGGAAGATTACCCAAATAGGCTGCTGTTGCTATTTGATCCTCTGTTTCAAATTTACCTAATTGCAAATAGGTACATTTTCTAAATTCTTCTCCTCTTTGCTCTGTTCCTCTCCCATCTACAGTTACAACGATATAGCCTTTTTGGCTGAGCATTCTAAACCATCCATGATTTCCATTATCCCAACCATCTGTTGCCGTTGGATTCCCCGGACCGCCATAAACATACATCATAACCGGGTATTTTTTTCCCATATCAAAATTGGCAGGCAACATCATCCAACCATTCAATGGAGTACCTGCCTCATTTCTGAAAGTAAAATATTTCATCTCTCCCAATTCAAGCTGACCCAAATACTGATTCAGTGGTTGATTATCCTCCAGAACTGTTATTTCCTTGAATGATTTGGTATCAAGAAGTTTGTAAACTGGTGGGGTGGATTTGGTGGAATGATTTAAGACAAAATATTTGAATCCCTTTCCAAAATTTGCCTCTGATTCGCCTTCAGATGAACTAATTTTTATTTCTTTCCCAGAAGAAAGTTCCATCATATAAACGTCTCTCTGATAAGATTTTTCCTTGGCAGCCTGATAATACAACCGGCCTTGCTCAGGGCTATATCCGTAAAAATTAGTAAGATCCCAATTCCCCTTTGTAAGTTGTTTTGATTCCTTCCCATTTATTTGATGTAAATACAAATGTCTGTATCCATCTTTTTCACTGACCCAAATAAATTGACTTTCATCAACAAATTGCATATAATCATGTATGTCTATATAGTATTTATTTTTTTCTTCCAATATCAATTGAGAGCTTCCATCAGCCTGGAATGAGATTATTTTGAGGTGGTTTTGGTGTCGATTTAAAGTAAAAACACATAGTTTATTGTCTGGAGTCCATTTGATTCTCGGAATGTAACCGTCTGCATCATGCGCTGTGTTTAGTACCCTTGTCTTCCCGGTTTTCAATTCGAACAAATGCACAGAAACTTTTGAATTGGTTTCTCCAGCTTTTGGATATTTAAAAGTGTAAGGATCTGGGTATAGTTCATTTTTATAATATTCCATTTGAAATTCTTTAACTTCTGACTCATCAAATCGAACAAAAGCAATCATTGAGCCATCAGGTGACCAATAATAGGCCAGATCTAAAGAAAATTCTTCTTCATAGACCCAATCCGTTGCACCATTGATAATTTTATTCTCCAACCCGTCTTTGGTAACTGCAACTTCTTTACCCGTAATTAAATCTTTGTAATACAAATTGTTATCTCTGATAAAGGCAACTTTATCCGCTTTTGAATTGAATGAAGCCAATCTTTGTTTTCCCGCCTCCGAAAGGGTCAATGATTTTTTTGTTTTACGATCATAAATCAGATAAGAAGCTTTGGAAGAATGCCTGTACAGGGGCTCAACCTGCGTCTGAAATAAAATTTTATTTTCATCTTCACTGAATTCATAGCTATCAAAACTAAAGTCAGTTTGGGTGAAAAGTGTTTCTGTTTTTTTACCACTCACCACATTGTATTTTTGAATTCCATTATCCTCTACCACGGAGTAGTGTTCGCCATCATTCATGAAGTTGAAACCCTCGGGTGAAGCTGCATAAAATTTATACTTTTGACAAATATCTTCCAAACTGATCTGTTGCGCTTGTCCGAATGATAATTGTGAAAGGATCAAGGAAAAAAGAAAAGCTAACTGAAATTTTCTCATGACAATATTTTAATTTTAAATTATATTCCTAGTTTACTTGATAAAGATAATTATAGTCTTTCATTAATTCCAAAAATTATGTTCCTGCAACGCCTATTCTTCACAACAGTTTATCTTTTTACAATCATCTTCGGATTAAAATCTCAGAACACCCTAGGTACCTTAAGAAATGACCCCGGCACCTACGATGGATACACCTTATTTGGAAGCGTTGGAGGTTTTAAACATTATCTTATAGACAATTGTGGCAGTGTTGTAAAAGACTGGACCAGTAACTTTCCTCCAGGATTGGCAGCCTACCTTGATGCAGATGGCTCTCTCTACAGAAGTTGCAGAATACTAAACCAATCTATGTCCATGGGAGGTTTGGGCGGAAGAATTGAAAGATATGATTGGTCAGGTAATTTACTCTGGTTTTACAGAATAAGTGGACCAGACTCTACTTCTCATCATGATTTTCATGTGTTACCCAATGGAAATATTTTGGTTTTGGTTGCCTACCTGAGACCAATTTCAAGCTTAGTGCCATTAGGAAGAAATCCTTCCCTGACTGCAGATACAATGATTTTTTCTGAATCTGTTTTAGAACTAAGACCTATTGGTCAGAATAGTGCTCAAATTGTTTGGAGATGGAATGCCCTTGATCACACAATACAAGATTTTGACTCTACAAAACCCAGATATGGCCAGATAGCTGACCATCCTGAAAAAATGAATATAAACTACATTGGCAGTTCAAATAACAGGGACTGGATGCACATCAATTCAATAGACTACCGTGAAGATCTGGACCAAATTGTACTGGGTTTTCGGCATACCAATGAAATATGGGTTATTGATCACAGTACAACTACCCAGGAAGCCAGTGGCAGTTCCGGTGGAAGATATGGAAAAGGTGGCGACATCCTTTATCGCTGGGGTAATCCTGCGGTATATAACAGGGGAACGGTAGCTGATCAAAAATTGTTCGGTGCACATGATGCACATTGGGTTGCCTCAGGTAATCCAGGTGCAGGTAACTTTTTGATTTTTAATAATGGTGATCAGATAGGAACCTCTTCAGTTCTGGAATGGCAAAGTCCTGCCGATGCGCAGGGATTCTATCCTGGTTTATTGCCGAATGAGCAGTTTGGACCAGACAGCATTTTATGGTCATACACCAATAATAGTACTCTGTTTTATGCGAACAGACTTTCGTCAGCCCAAAGGCTTCCCAATGGAAATACGCTCATTTGCAGTGGTCCGAATGGTTACTTCCTGGAAGTAGATACAAATGGACAAATCTTCTGGGAATATAGAAATCCTGCCACAGGTACTGGAATTCTTACCCAGGGGCAAGTTGTAAATTTAGGTACAAATTCAGTATTTGCCATCAACAGGTACAGCCCCAACGATTCAGCCTTCATTGGAAGAACGTTGATTGCAGGAGCACCAGTGGAATTAAATCCGGATCAGAGTAATTGTCAATTAACAACAAATTTGGATTATTACCAGCCAACAGCTGTAAAAATTTACCCCAATCCCGCAGGGACATTTTTTCAGTTAGATGAAATTCCGGAAGGAAATCTTGTACAGATTTTCAATTTACAGGGGCAATTAATACAACAGGTTGAGACCAAAGGGAACAACAATCAAATCGATTGTTCAGCATGGCCTGCAGGAATTTATCTGATTTCTATCCAAAATGGCACACAAACCCTAAAAATTGTCAAAGAATGAGATTTTTGATCTGTTCTTTTTTCTTTTTTATTACTGTATTACTCCCTGCTCAAAACATAACGGTAGGCACACATTTGAATCATCCCAATTCAAATGAAGGATACACATTATTTAGTCCCCTGGGAAGCCGAAGTACTTTTTTGGTTAACAATTGTGGTCAGTTGCTCAGAAGATGGAATAGTAATTTTAGTGCAGCATTGGGAGCAAAGTTGCATAGTGATGGTTATCTGTACCGTTTAGGTAGGATCAATAATCCCTTGTTTAATGTATCAGGGAAAGGAGGAATTATTGAAAAATTCAACTGGGATGGTCAATTGGAATGGCAATTTCAATTCCAAACAGACAGCTTTACCCCACACCATAATTTTTGTATCCTGCCTAATGGAAACATTATCCTTATTGTGGCAGAGAAAAAAAGCAGGGAAGAAGCCATACTAAAAGGTAGAGATTCCATAGCTTTTAACTCCAGCTATGATTATTTGGTATCAGAGTCTTTAGTAGAATTAAGACCGATTGGTTTTGATTCTGCTGAAATTGTCTGGTCCTGGCGTGTATGGGATCATCTTGTACAAGATTTTGACAGCAGCAAAGCAAATTTCGGTTCTCCTTTTTTACAGCGAGATAAAATTGATCTTAACTTCATTGATCATCCTGACTTAAAAGATTGGTTGCATATCAACTCGGTTGCTTTTCAAGAAGCAAGGAATGAGCTCGCCTTATCTGTCCGACACCTGAATGAGGTCTGGATTATCGATCATAGCACAAATACAAATGAAGCGGCTGGATCATCCGGCGGCATTCGCGGAAAAGGAGGAGACCTATTGTACAGATTCGGAAATCCTGAAGCCTTTCGGGGTGGAAGTCAGCTTGACCAAAAACTGGAAGGTCAGCATGACATTGAATGGGTTGACAGTACAAGGCTAAGTTATTTTAACAATGGCTCTCAAAGAGGATATTCCTCCGTTGAGCTTATCAAGCTTCAAAGGGATATTCAAGGAAACTATCCCCCTTCAGGCAACGGATCTGACAGCCTGCAATATAATTATTCATTGGCCAGTACAATTTCCTCCGGCAGATATTCCTCCTTCCAGTGGCTTGACGGGAATCATAAACTGATTTGCAGTGGTGTGGGTGGGCATTTAATTGAATTGGATGAACAAGATAGTGTAGTCTGGTACTATGTTAACCCGGTAGGTCCTACCGGAATTTTAACTCAGGGAACTATTCCAGTAGGTGGATCCAATGATGTTTTTCATGCACAAAGATATTTTTCTTCTGATGCAGCCTTATCTGGCAAGGACCTAAGCTATGGAATACCTATAGAACTGAACTATAATATATCGCATTGTCAATTACAGACAGGATTGACCCATTTTGATTTTAATTCCAGTTTTACTTTTTATCCCAATCCCGCTGCAGACATGATTTTTCTAGAAAACCTGCAGGCTGATTTTCCAGTTCAAATTGTAGATTTTTCGGGAAAAAAAATATTGATTTCTACTTCAAACTCTTCAAGGATTTCCCTATCTGTAACAGACCTTCCCGACGGTCTGTATATTATACAACATGGCAGAATCTCAAAAATTTTCCAAAAAAAATCCTGATAAGCAACCAAATTAGATGAGAATAGTTTGAATATTTCCAGATATATAAATTTCTCTGTAAGTTTGGTCTGTATGTTTTCACATTATCTGAAATGCCTCACTTATGTATGCTCTTGATTTTTCTTTTTTACACCAAAATCATCTTGACACTGCAGCTGCCTTTTGCATTGAAGATCATTATTACAGTTATCAGGTACTAAAAAAGAGGGTGAATGCCCTTGCCCGTGAACTCATCAACATGGGTATGAGAAAACAAAAAATTGGCATTCTTATTGAAGATCATCTTGATACATATGCTGGTTTTCTGGCTTGTTGGATAACAGGCAATGCTTATATTCCGATACATTCAAGTTATCCAGAAAACCGCATTCAGGACATAGAAGAGCAAGCAGGTATAGCCTTGTATTTTGGTATTAAAGACAATATTCATTTTCACACGGAGAAAGAATATAAAAATACAACAGAATTCGAAGACTACTTTGACATGCCACCCATGTATAAACACGAGGATGAGGATATCATGTATGTTTTATTCACTTCAGGAAGTACTGGAAAACCTAAAGGAGTGCAGATCAACTATCAAAATCTCTCTTCTTTTATGTTTCATGTTGAAAAAATGAATTTAGGCTTAGGTGTGGGGAATGGTTTTTTACAAATGTTTGAGCTGAGTTTTGACCTCTCTGTAGTATCTTACCTTTATCCTCTACAAGTTGGAGGAATTGTATATACTGTTTCCCCCAAACAGGTAAAATATTTGGAAATCTATAGATTGATGGAGACCTATTCCCTTGATTTTGCCATTATTGTACCTTCCGTTTTGGCATTACTTGCCCCCTATTTTGAAGACATTGAGCTAAGATCCGCCAAGGTTATTGCGTTGAGTGGCGAAGCTGTACCATTGGAACTCACTCAAAAATTTCAAATCTGTTGCCCCAATGCACAGTTTTATAATTTTTATGGTCCTACTGAATGTACCATTTTTTGTACTGCATATCAAATACCCCGGATAAATATCGCCTCACAAAACGGAATTGTCTCTATAGGATACCCAACCCAAAGTTTGGAAGCACATCTATGTGATGATGAAGGAAACAAGGTTGAAGATAAGGGCATTTTACATCTGTCGGGTGCGCAGGTGTCGCCGGGTTATTGCGGAAATAATCTTCAGCAAAATCAATTGTTTTATAAAAAGAATCAACAACAATTTTACAATACAGGCGACCTTGTCTCCATTGATTCATCAGGATTGCTCTATTATTTAGGGAGAAAAGACCAGCAAATTAAAATCCAGGGATACCGGATTGAATTGATGGAAGTGGAACATTTGTGCAAAAAAGCTCTGGATAGAGACGCTGCTGTGATTGCTTCAAAAGACAAAAACGGATATGATATTATGGTATTATTCACGCGCAAGGATGATTCAATACCCCAATATGATGATTTAAAAGTATTATTACCTTCCTATATGATACCCAGTCTATTTCTAAGAGTAGACCAGTTTCCCTTAAATGAAAATGGAAAGTTGGATAGAAAAACTTTGAAACTTAATTATGAAAATGGGGACTATGCAAATTAGAAAGGCAGAGGCAAAAGATATTCCTTTTTTAATCCAAGCCATTATTGAAGCTGATAAAAGTAATACAAACCGTGCCTCTTATTGCTCCTTGCTCGGCATATCAGAGGAGGAATTCAGGTGGGGACTATCGCAAATTTTTGAAGAAGAGCTTGAGTTTTGTGAATTTGGACTTGATGCATTTGCTGTAATTGAGGTTGATGGAATGATAGCAGCTGCTTGTGCGGGATGGGTAGAAGAAGGAGCTGGCCTGCCTTCCTGGCAACTAAGAATGATGGCAATTCAATCTGTATTTAGCACAGCACAAATTCAATCTTTTGTACAAAATGCCAAAATATTTCATTCGATTAGTTTGTCAAGAACAAAGGGAAGCTTACAAATTGAGTCTGTTTTTATTTCTGAGAAATTCAGAGGATTAGGTTTACTATTTCATTTAATAGAATTTCATATTAACTTTGCTAAAGAAAAAGGTATTCCATTTCAATTTGTTGAATTGCTAACTTACCAAAATAATCTTATGGCAGAAAAGGCATATCAAAAAATTGGATTTATACCTGTAACTCATTCAAACTGTGATCACCCTTTGGTTCTATCTTTTTACCCATCAAGTGGAATGACCCAATGGCAAAAAAAATTACAACATGGACAATAAAACTCAATTAGAAATCATATTCAGAGAAGTATTTTCGGCGCCAGATTTACATATTCATGAAGCTATGACGGCTTCAGAGGTAAATCAATGGGACAGCATTAGTCACCTTGTCATGATTTCAAAGGTCGAGGAGGTTTTTGGAATAAAATTCAAATTAAAGGATTTAATTAAGCTCAAAAACGTAGGTGATTTACTATTACTTATAGAAGAAAAAAGAAAAGGCTAAGGCATTTGAAAGGGATCATTTACACATTTACAGTTATTATCAGCTTAGGTCTTTGCTCTTATTTTTGGCCGAAAGAGGGATTTCAATACCAAGGAATTTCCTTGCAATTCATTCGTTTTGAAGAGCTATTTCCCCAGCCCAAGCAGATAACAAATAAAAATTCACTTGACGGGAAAAAAATAGTTGCAGAGAAAGAGAAAAAAAATTATCCTGCCTATGAGGGTGATATAAGTCACAAGTTGATTCAGTTTGAAGATTTATCTGAGGCTGATCTTGATAAATTTATTGACAGTTTACGAAGAAAAAAGAGAGACAGTATTAGCTCTACAGATTTTAGGGAGTCTGTTTATTTGATTAACCCACCCTTTCAAAAAGCTTCAGCACTTGATCCATTTTTTGATGCACTTTACGAAATAGAGAATGGCAAAGATCAGCTTTACAGAGTGAATCATTATGGTGATTCCCAGATAGAGGGTGATAGAATGACCATTACTTTGAGAAATCTATTTCAAAAATTCTTCAGTGGCAATGGCTATGGCTTCATACCTTTTTACGATGTAACTACACCTCTGGGATATGAAAGAAAACTAGTTGGTTCCTGGAATCATTACAAGGTTTTTGGCGGACAAAAGCATCCTCAAAAAAAATATGGTCCGGGGGGCACTTCATTCTCCTACAATGGTCAGGGAAATCCTGAGCCATATCAACAAATCCAGGAAGAAAAAAATAATCCCTCAATACATTTACAATTACAAAAATCTTTTTCTGAAATCGGTATATGGTATGGAAAAGGAAAAACAGGTTCAAAAGTATATATTTGGTCAGATAGCATAAAAATTGCTGAGGCACAGCTGGATGACAGCAGTCAGTTTAGAATGATTCGAATTCCTTTACAGCAAGCGGTAAAAAAAATTCAATGCTATTTTAGTGGTATGAGCCCTGTATTGTATGGTATCAGTTTAGACCCCAAAAGAGGGATACAGTTTGATAATTTTGGCTTGCGGGGGCATTCCGGGGATGGCATTATGACCTTACAGGTTGAATCATTACAACTGATGTATCAAGCATTGAATACAAAACTTGCCATCATACAGTTCGGGGGTAATATAACTCCATACCTGAAAAGTGAAAAAACTATGGCCTACATGAAAGAGGTGTATAAAAACATGTACAGGCATTTCAAAAAAGCACTACCCGAAGCCAGTGTACTTGTTTTAAGTATTAACGATGTTTCCCGTTCAGTTAATGGTCAATACGAATCATACCCGAATATCAGTGAATTTAGATACATACAAAGAGAATTGGCCATTGAAAGTGGCTGTGCTTTTTTTGATTTATATCAATTCATGGGCGGCCATTCATCCATTGCATTATGGAATAGAAAAAATTTAGCTGCCAAGGACGGACATCTTACGGAGGAAAGTCGGGAGCTGGTATCAAAAGAGCTTTTCAAAGCGCTCATGTATGAATATAATCAATATAAAAAACGAATCAGCAGGCTGGAAGAAAACAAATGACAGATCTAACTATTTTTCAAGATTTATTGTATTACAAT